>DAORIK010000061.1:0-2135 GCA_035438465.1 Chitinophagales bacterium
ATGGCTAAAGTAACTATAGACGATATAACGATTGACGTTCCTGACGGTACCAGTATTCTGGCAGCTGCAAGAATGATAGATGAACAACATGGCACCAATATCGCACCGCCAACGATGTGCTATTATTCCAAACTGAAAACCACCGGTGGTTATTGCAGAACATGTATTGTCAATGTAGAAAAAGGTTCTGAGAAAGATCCGCGCCCGATGCCTAAGCCGGTGCCGAGCTGCAGGACCAACGTGATGGACGGTATGGTGGTTCGTAATACTACTTCTCCTGAATTACTGGAAGCCCGTGCCGGTGTAGTGGAGTTTTTATTAATCAATCATCCATTAGATTGTCCGGTGTGCGACCAGGCAGGTGAATGTCATTTGCAGGATTTAGGGTATGAAAACGGAAAAGAAGGAACCCGTTACGAATTTCAACGAAGAGAATTTGAGCAGATAGATATAGGTGAAAAGATAAAATTACACATGAACCGCTGCATTCTATGCTACAGATGTGTGAAAACGTGTGAACAGATTACGGATGGCCGTGTGCATGGTGTTATCAACCGCGGTGACCATGCGGAAATTTCTACCTATATAGAGAAAGCGATTGATAATGATTTTTCAGGAAACGTTATAGATGTATGTCCTGTAGGAGCTTTGACAGACAGAACCTTCCGTTTCAAAAGCCGTGTGTGGTTTACCAATCCGGTGGATGCACACAGAGATTGTAACAATGAAAAGTGTTCCGGAAAAGTACGTTTATGGCTGAAAGGGGAGGATGTGTTACGTGTAACGGCTCGTAAAGACCGTTGGGGAGAAGTGGAGGACTTGCCCGACGGAAAGGCGGGATTTATTTGCAACAGTTGCCGTTTCGACCATAAAAAAACAAGCGACTGGACGATAGAAGGACCAAGTAAAATCAGTCACCATTCTGTCATTTCTCAGAATCATAATGAATTAAGAAAATTGCAGTTAGGGGTACACAAACAAATTAAACAATTAGACGGAACCAAAATAGATTTAGGCGAAGGTGCTTTGAATCCAAATAATATTGATAAGTAATGCTGACATTCATCATATATAAATCCATTTTAGTACTGATAGTATTCTTAATTTCATTAGGCGTGGCGGCTTATGCAACCTATGGTGAAAGAAAAGTAGCTGCTTTCATGCAGGATAGAATCGGTCCGGACAGAGCAGGCCCTTTCGGTATTTTTCAACCACTGGCAGATGGATTAAAAATGTTTATGAAAGAAGAAATCATTCCAACGGTTTCTAATAAGTTTTTATTTATTCTTGGACCAAGTTTGGCAATGCTCACTGCTTTAATGGCAGGTGTAGTAGTTCCGTGGGGCGGCAAATTAGCCATTGGTGATTATTATTATCCATTACAGATTACCGATATCAATATTGGTATTTTGTATGTTTTTGGTGTGGTGTCTTTCGGTGTGTATGGTATTATGATAGGAGGCTGGGCATCAAACAATAAATATTCATTATTAGGAGCCTTACGTGCTTCTTCTCAAATGATTAGTTACGAAATAGCCATGGGATTAGCCATTGTGGCATTAGTAATGAAAACTGGAACCTTAAGTTTAGGAGAAATGGTTGCGCAGCAGGGAACAGGCGGATGGTGGAATATTGTTTACCAACCACTAGGTTTTTTAATTTTCTTAATTTGTGCATTTGCAGAAACCAACCGTGCACCGTTTGACTTACCGGAGTGCGAAACAGAATTAGTAGGTGGTTATCATACGGAATATTCTTCCATGAAACTCGGTTTCTATTTATTCGCAGAATACATTAATATTTTTATATCCTCTGCCGTCATATCAACCTTATATTTTGGCGGATATAATTTACCGTTTCAGTCGCACATTCCGTTAGATGGCAATTGGCTGGTAATCGCACAAACAGCATTTTTCTTCGGGAAAGTTATTTTCTTCATCTTCTTTTTTATGTGGGTGAGATGGACGATTCCAAGATTCAGATATGATCAGCTAATGAACTTAGGCTGGAAAATTTTAATTCCACTGGCAATATTCAATATTCTGGCAACAGGTGTATTGATGTATGCATTGGGAAAAGTATAATTGTCAATTGTAAACTATGCAATTAACCAACAGAAAAAAAGTAGTCGCCAA
>DAORIK010000061.1:2235-14965 GCA_035438465.1 Chitinophagales bacterium
ATAATTGTCAATTGTAAACTATGCAATTAACCAACAGAAAAAAAGTAGTCGCCAAAAAAGAAATGTCTTTAGTGGAGAAGCTATATATACCTGCAATCACGAATGGTATGGTGATTACGATGAAACACTTTTTTAAGAAAGGTGCTACCGTCCGATATCCTGAAGTAAAACGGGAAATATCCGAAACGTATCGCGGGCAGCATGTGTTGAAACGCGACGAACAGGGTGCCGAGCGCTGTACGGCTTGCGGTTTATGTGCCGTAGCTTGTCCGGCAGAGGCAATCACGATGGAAGCCGCAGAACGTAAAAAAGGAGAAGAAACGTTGTACAGAGAAGAGAAATATGCGGCGGTATATGAAATCAATATGCTGCGTTGTATTTTTTGTGGTTTGTGCGAAGAGGCTTGTCCGAAAGAAGCCATTTTTCTCACTGACAGAATTGTGCCGACAGATTTGAAACGCGGTGAATTTATTTATGGTAAAGATAAATTGGTAGAAGATATCAATCATCGTATCGATTTATCCGGAAGACAAACAAAAGAAGTTTTGGAGTTTAAAAAAGATAAAACAAAAGCACACAATCAAACGTGGGCGGATAAACAAAAATTATTAAGCGAAAAGAAACATCATTAAATAATGCAATTATCACAATATTTATTTTTCTTCTTATCATTTGTTGCAGTACTAAGTGCGCTAATGGTTATATTGGATAAGAATCCGGTGCATTCCGTATTGTTTTTAATTGTTACATTCTTTGCTATCGCAGGACATTATTTATTATTGAATGCACAGTTTCTGGCGGTGGTGCATATTATCGTTTATGCAGGTGCTATTATGGTGTTGTTTTTATATGTCATCATGATGCTGAATTTGAATAAAGAAATTGAACCGCACAAAAAGAATATACCAAAAGTTGCTGCTGTTATATCAGCAGGCGTACTACTGATGTGTTTGGTAGCATTTTTAAGAGGAGCAGAAGCAGATATGCTGCCGGCTGCCAGAAATAGCAATATTGGTTTAATGGATAGTCTGGGAAAAGTATTATTTAAAGAGTATATGTTACCGTTTGAAATTTCATCCATACTGTTTTTGGCAGCAATGGTAGGCGCGGTTTTTTTAAGTAAAAAAGAAATACATTGATAATTGTTGTTAGTTTATAGTTGTAAAATACTTACGACTTATGGCTTACAACGTACGACTAAAAATATGAAAGACGTAATTATAGGCATTCCGATACAATGGTACATTTACTTAAGTGTGGTATTATTTTGTATTGGTGTTTTGGGTGTTTTATTCCGAAGAAATGCCATTATTATTTTTATGTGTGTAGAATTGATGCTGAATGCAGTTAATTTACTCATGGTGGCATTCTCCAGATATTTCGGAGATACCAGTGGACAGGTATTTGTATTTTTTGTAATGGTGGTTGCTGCAGCGGAAGTAGCAGTAGGGCTGGCAATATTAATGATGATATTCAGGAATAACAAGTCCACGGATATTGATACCCTGAACAGATTAAAATGGTAACCATAAAATCAGGTAAAATGAAAAAAATAGGTTTATATATAGCGGTACTACTTGCCTTGTCTTCTTGCGTTACCAAAAAGAAATTTCAGGCAACACAAACAGATAAAGAAAAAATAGAAATGGCATTACGTCAGACTACTTCTGATTTGGCAGAATGCGAAAAAAGATTTGCAACAAAATCAAGTAACTATGATGCACTTTCAACTGAACTGGAAAAAGCAAAAGCAAAAATTGATGAGTTAAATAAAGAAGTGGAATATCAGAAAGCTACCAGCGGTAAATTATTAGACCAGCTATCTAGTTTGTCAGTTATTAGTAAGGAAGGCGCGGAAAGCATCCGTAAATCATTGGAAACAATTGATAAGCAAAGCCGGGAACTTTCCGAGTTAAATTCACAAATACGTTCAAAAGATTCCTTGAATCTGGTATTGGTTTTAAATCTCAAACGTTCTTTAACGGATGTGAACGATACAGACGTCAATGTAAAAGTAGATAAAGGGGTGGTCTTGATTTCTTTGTCTGATAATATGTTGTATAAATCAGGCAGCTCTGAAATTTCTACAAAAGCAAGTACTGTTTTAGAAAAAATTGCGAAAGTTATAAATGACTACAAAACATTCGATGTTTTAATTGAAGGTAATACGGATAATGTGCCGATAGCAACCAATTGTTTTGTGGACAACTGGGATTTAAGTGTAAAGAGAGCAACATCAGTAGCTCGTGTTTTACAAAAAAACTACGGCGTTGATCCATCCAGAATCATTGCCGGCGGTCGTTCTGAATACAATGCGAAAGTACCCAATGATACAAAAGCAAATAAATCAATTAACAGACGCACGGAAATTATCATCATGCCGAAACTGGATGAGTTTTTTAAATTGTTAGAAATTAAAAATTAAAATTAATAGTGGAGCAACTAGTCTATCTTATTCCTTTATTTCCGTTGGTGAGTTTCACCATCATTGCTTTATTCGGTAAAAGTTTGTCAAAAAATATTATAACATATTTAGCACCCGGAAGTATTCTGGCTTCTTTTATAGTTGCACTATTTATTTTCTTTAGCCAGGTTTCAAATAACCACGCAGTAACTGTTCCAATATTTACATGGATACATGTTGGAGATTTCCATGCAGACTTTTCTTTCTTAGTAGACTCATTATCCATCATCTTTACATTGGTTATCACCGGAGTCGGATTTCTAATTCATGTATATTCAACCGGATATATGCACGATGAAAAAGATTACAACAGATATTTTTCCTATCTGAATCTATTCGTCTTCTTTATGTTGCTCCTGGTTTTAGGAGATAATTTCTTATTGATGTTTGTGGGTTGGGAAGGTGTAGGTTTGTGTTCTTATTTATTAATCGGATTCTGGTTCAGAAATATCAACTATTCAAATGCAGCCAATAAAGCATTTATCATGAATCGTATTGGCGACTTAGGATTCTTATTAGGTATCATCTTAACGTTTGGCGCTTTCGGCAGTATTAATTATCATCAGGTATTTACACAAGTTGGAACAGTAGTTGTAGATGGCAAATTAATTACCTGGATAACTTTGTTATTATTTATCGGTGCAATGGGTAAATCCGCACAGATTCCATTATATACATGGTTGCCTGATGCAATGGCCGGTCCAACACCGGTTTCTGCATTAATTCATGCTGCTACGATGGTAACGGCAGGAATTTATATGGTAGCCCGATGCGGTGTGTTATTTTCCATGTCAGAATTTACGATGCATTTTATTTCAATTATCGGAATTGCAACCGCATTGTTATCTGCCTCTATTGCTTTATTTCAAAATGATATAAAGAAGGTACTCGCATATTCAACCGTTTCTCAATTGGGATTAATTTTTTGTGCATTAGGTGTTGGTGCTTTTTCTGCTGGGGTATTTCATGTCGTTACACATGCTTTCTTTAAAGCTTTATTGTTCTTGGGAGCCGGAAGCGTTATTCATGGTATGAGCGGCGATCAGGATATCCGAAATATGGGTGGACTGAAAAAGAAAATGCCGGTTACTTATGCCACTTTCTTAATAGCAACGATTGCCATTTCCGGAATTCCTCCTTTTGCAGGTTTCTTCTCCAAAGACCAGATGTTAGCTGAGATTTTTGTTCATAACAAAGTATTGTTTGTTTTAGCAGTGGCTGTTTCATTAATGACAGCCTTTTATATGTTCAGATTGTTGTTTTTAACTTTCTTTGGCGAATTCAGAGGTAATGATATTGTAAAAAATCATGTGCATGAATCACCTAAAAGCATGACTGTTCCTTTAATGATTTTGGCAGTATTGTCTGTAGTTGGTGGTTTTATTGGCTTTCCGCATGCACTTGGAGAAAAAATTGGTTTTCATAATTGGATAAATGAATTTTTAGGCGCTAATGGGATTGTGAAAACATCACATGCAGAAATGTCTTTACCTACAGAGCTGATTTTAATGGCTGTCACCATTGTTCTGATTCTGATAATGATTTTATTGGCAAGAACAATCTTTGTGTCTAAAAAGTCTGTTCCTGCAAACGATGATGAGGCAATGCCATTATGGAAAGAAGTCATCTACTATAAATACTATATAGATGAGATTTATGAGGCGATCATTGTAAAACCACTTAACAGGATTTCAGGATTAATATATAGTTATATAGAACGTTCCGGAATTGATGCGATGGTAAATGGTATTGGTACATCTGTCGTTAACTGGAGTCAGTTGTTGCGTCTTACTCAAACCGGCAGTTTAGGTTTTTATGTAGGAGCAATGGTGGTAAGTATTATAATATTGATAATTTTAATGTTTGTAAAAATATAAGCTATGATGGTAATTTTTTTATTAACGATGCTGGTAGTAGTAATCCCTACTTTGCACGTTTTAAATGCAAGATCAGTGCAACGTATTGCATTGTTTATCGGTGCATCACAGATGGCACTATTGGCACTTACGGGAAAAATCGACAATCAGTTGTCTGATTTCTTTGTTAGTTGCTATAACCATGTGGTGTCTGTTACTTTTAATGTTTTAATACAAAAATTTGTTTGTTTGTTCACGGTTTAAAATTTAAAAACCAACGTTAGATTTTTTTTCATGTTAGTACTGTTATTAATTTTATTACCGGTTGTATTTGTGTTGTTCAATTTATTGTTGGATGAAAAGCAAGCTAAGAATATTTCATTGGCAGGTTCCCTGACAACACTCGTTGCCGGATTATATGCTTTTTATCAATTCAGTATTCATCCTTCTTGCAGTTGTTTTGTGTATCATACAGACTGGATAAGAGGATTGGGGGCTGATTTTTACATTAAAGCAGATGGTATAAATATTATCTTAGTTCTTCTGACGGTCTTGTTGGTGCCATTCATAATTCAAAGTGCACACGGAAGAGAAATTAAAAATCCTAAATCTTATTTTAGTTTAATACTGATTATGCAGAGTGCTTTGCTAGGAGTATTTCTGGCAAAAGATGCATTGTTGTTTTATGTTTTTTGGGAACTTGCATTAATTCCGATTTACCTGATTTGTCTAATCTTTGGTGGAGATGGCAGACAAAGAATTACCTTCAAGTTCTTCATCTTTACATTGTTTGGTAGTCTTTTTATGTTGCTTGCAATCATCTTTCTCTGGTTACACAATCCGCTAAGAACATTTAGTATCTATGATTTTTATAAAGTAAGTTTATTGCTTACAGCACAGCAACAGTTGTTTGTGTTTATGGCTTTTTATCTGGCATTTGCTATTAAGATTCCGATCTTTCCGTTACATACATGGCAACCTGATACTTATGTAAATGCCCCCACGCAAGGAACTATGTTGTTATCCGGGATCATGTTAAAAATGGGAGCATTCGCTTTAATTATCTGGTTGATACCCATTGTACCTTTAGGCTGGCAACTCGCATCAAAGTATGTAATACTGTTAAGTGTAATAAGTGTTGTATATGGCTCATTAATGGCATTAACACAACACAATTTTAAACGGATGCTTGCCTATTCTTCATTAGGTCATGTCGGTTTAATTGCTGCAGGAATATTCTCCTGGAATTTACAGGGAGTACAGGGAGCCTTGTATCAGATGTTATCTCATGGTATAAATGTGGTAGCATTGTTCTTTATATGTGATATAATTTTCAACAGAATGAAAACCGATACCATGCAGAAATTGGGCGGTATCAGAAATGTATCACGCATATTTAGTGTGTTATTTTTAATTGCATTATTAGGAAGTGTGGCAATGCCATTAACCAATGGATTTGTAGGAGAATTTTTACTCATTCATGGAGTATTCCAGTACAATACTGTAATGGCAGTCTTTGCAGGTCTGACAGTTATATTGGGAGCGTTATATATGTTGCGTGCATATCAGCATATGATGCATGGAGAAACTAATATACTGACAGAAACATTCGGAGAAATTACTCTTAATGAGAAGGTATTACTACTATGCTTTGCTGGTTTGATTATTTTCTTTGGAATATTTCCGAATACCATTTTACATGTTTCGGAAGAACCGGTAAAGCAATTGATAGAGCAGGTACATAATGCAACAACAATGACAGTGAAACATTCGAATTTTTAGTGAAGTAGAAAGCAATGAAAGAATTATTATTATTATCAGGGTTAGGAATTTTATCGTTAATAGCAGAGATATTAAACGTTCGTAAGCTTATTTATCTGCTTGTAATTTCCGGACTATTCTTAAACATAGGTCTGTGTTTGCATGATTTGGGTAACAATGAATTAGTTTATGGGATGTTAAAACTGGATAATACTTCATTGGCATTTACTATTTTGTTCTCCTTTGTTGCCATACTCTGGTTTACAATGGCAAAAAGTTTTTTTACAGATGAGACTAATTTGTCAGACCATTTTTCTTTAGTTTTATTTTCGCTAGTCGGTGTTTTTATTTTGACTTCATACACTCATTTGTCGATGTTGTTTTTAGGAGTGGAAATTTTATCAATACCCGTGTATGTATTAGCAGGTAGCGATAAAAGAAACATATATTCTAATGAGGCCGCATTTAAATATTTTTTACTCGGAGCATTCGCAAGCGGATTTTTATTGCTCGGGATTACATTTATATATGGAGCAATCGGCAGTTTTAATATCTTACAAATCTCAGCATCATCTATCGTATCTACAGGGCTTAGTCAGAAATTATTAGCAGTTGGGTTTGTACTTATATTGTTTGCATTTGCATTTAAAATGTCAGCCGTTCCCTTTCATTTTTGGGCACCGGATGTGTACAGTGGTGCTCCTACTGTTATAACTGCATACATGTCTACCATAGTGAAGATTGGTGCAGTTGCAGGTTTCTTCAGATTATTTGTTGTTGCCGTTTCGTCGTACAGTAAATTTGATTTCTATAGCGGTTACACAGGCATCTTATTATTAATAGCTATACTAACAATAACTGTTGGTAATGTAATTGCAGCGTCACAGTCAAATGTAAAGCGCTTGCTGGCCTATTCAAGTATTGGTCATGCAGGTTTTATAATTCTGGGTGTTGCAATGTTAAGTCCTTCCACAAACTATGTGGTATGGTATTATTTACTGGCATACAGTTTATCCAGTCTTGCATCGTTTTGGGTTTTATTGGTAGTATCTCAAAATGATAACTCTGAAGATATTTCCATTTTTAATGGTTTGGTTAAACGGAATCCTGTATTGGCCGGCACTATGACAATAGCATTGCTATCTATGGCTGGTATTCCTCCTTTGGCTGGTTTCTTTGCAAAATACTTTGTCCTGTTGAATGTATTAGAAAAAGGATATATCCTGATTGCAGTTATCGCTATCTTATCTTCGTTAATCGGAGTGTATTATTATTTCAGAATAATTATTGCCATGTTCACCGGCATAGAAGAGACAAAGACAGGTATTAAAATTTCAGGATTCGATAAGTTGGTTCTGATGCTTATTTCAGTCATATTGCTGTTTGTTGGATTAGCACCTGATTTTATTTTTGGTTTGATATTCAGATAAAAATTTACTATGGAATTTAAAAATTTGCTTTGGGAAATTACTGATGATATTCTCCTGCTCACTATTAATCGGGCAGATAAGCTAAATGCATTAAATAGTGCAACCATTTTAGAAATACAATCAGCATTTATTGAAGCCAGAAAAGTATCGGGTCTAAGAGGAATCATTCTGACCGGTGCAGGTGAGAAAGCATTTGTCGCAGGTGCAGATATTGCTGAATTTCAGTCTTTGGATATTCAGCAGGCAAAAGCACTTGCACAACGCGGACATGATATCTTATTTTTAATTGAACATACGCCAATTCCCGTTATTGCGGTTGTAAATGGATTTGCCTTAGGCGGCGGTTGCGAATTGTCGATGGCTTGTCATTTGCGTATCGCAACACCGAATGCTAAGTTTGGCCAACCGGAAGTGAACTTAGGAATTATTGCAGGTTATGGAGGTACACAACGTTTGATACAATATATAGGGAAAGCAAAAGCGCTGGAGTTGCATTTAACAGCGGATATGATCGATGCACAAACATCATTGAATCTCGGATTGGTAAACTATGTGGAAGCAGATAAAACTGCCGCTATTGAAAAAGCAAAAAGTATTATCAATAAAATTGCAACGAAAGGACCCGTGGCTGTAGCAAAAGTTATTGAATGTACCAATGCCTATTTTAAAGACGGTGTGGATGGTTTTGATTATGAAGTAAATGCATTTGCATCTTTATTTCAGACGGAAGATGTGAAAGAAGGTGTAACAGCATTCTTAGAAAAACGCAAACCTGAGTTTAAAGGAAAATAAAACATTTATTATGTTCAATAAGGCGAAATACCTTTTTATTTTTGGCGTAATTATATTCCTGTTCTCTTCTTGTAAAAATGAGATAAAACAAGATGTAACCGCTGCTGAAACTTCAATAAATACGAATAGTTCGATTGTTCCGGATGCTGCCATTAATAAATATCCGGTTTGGATGCTGGAATTTCAAAAACTTCGTCAGGCATTGTATCAAAATGATACGGTTATAATTACTACCTTCTTTGATTTTCCTTTAACAGATGAACAAGCAGATGGATTAAAAGCTGCATTTTATTTCAATACAAATAAAGAATTAAATAAATCTGTCAAATTAAATAACAAACCTGAGTTTCAGAAATACTGTAATCAAATTTTCCCATCACTTTTTGTAAAGGGATTGTTGTCTGTTAATATCGATTCGTTGGGAAGCAATAATTTTGCAAGATGTACAGATTGGAAACTGCCAAATGATAATGCATCTTACCATGCATCCGTTTCCTATGATGACTATGAGAAATCGCTTAGTTTGCTTTTAAATGCAGCGTATGGAAAAGTTGATGACAACAATGAAGAAGATGAAATAGAAAGTGCAATCGTCTTTATATTTAAATTAGATAAAAACAATAAATTAAAATTTGACAGAGTAGAAATGGCTGGTTAAAATACTCAATACTAATTACTAATTACTAATTACTCAACAAAATGCAATACAGAATCGAAAAAGACACCATGGGAAAAGTAAACGTACCCATTGACGCTTACTACGGTGCACAAACACAACGTTCTATAGAAAACTTTCAGATAGCGCAGGATATCAATAAGATGCCGAAAGAAATTATTCGCGCATTTGCCTATTTGAAGAAAGCAGCAGCAATTACCAACTATAAAGCAAAGGTTTTAGAAAAATCCAAATCAGATATTATTGGAAAAGTATGTGATGAAATATTGGCAGGCAAACTGGATGATCAGTTTCCATTGGTAGTTTGGCAAACAGGTTCCGGTACGCAATCCAACATGAACTGTAATGAAGTAATAGCGTATCGCGGACATGTATTATTAGGTGGAAAATTAACGGACGAGAAAAAACTCATCAACCCGAATGATGATGTGAATAAATCACAATCATCGAATGATACATTCCCAACAGCTATGCATATTGCAGCGTATTCCATATTAATGGAAACAACAATTCCCGGAATCAAAAAACTGAGAAATACACTGGCAAAAAAATCCAAGGAGTTTTCTAAAATTGTTAAGATTGGTCGTACTCATTTTATGGATGCTACTCCATTAACATTAGGACAAGAATTTTCAGGGTATGTATCCCAATTAGATCACGGATTAAAAGCGATAGAAAATTCATTAGCACATTTAAGTGAACTGGCTTTAGGAGGAACTGCTGTTGGAACCGGCATCAATACGCCAAAAGGATATGCTAAAAATGTAGCTAAAGAAATTGCGAACCTGACAGGTCTGCCATTTGTTACAGCTCATAATAAATTTGAATCTCTGGCAGCACATGATGCCATCGTGGAAGCTCATGGTGCTTTGAAAACGGTTGCCGTTTCTTTAATGAAAATCGGCAATGATATTCGAATGTTGTCCTCCGGCCCGCGTTGTGGCATCGGCGAGATTCACATTCCGGATAACGAACCGGGCTCATCTATTATGCCCGGAAAAGTAAATCCCACACAATGTGAAGCAATGACCATGGTGGCAGCACAAGTCTTGGGAAATGATGTTGCTATAAATATTGGCGGCAGTAACGGACATTTTGAATTGAATGTTTTTAAGCCAATGATGATTTATAATTTCCTGCATAGCGCACGTTTAATTGGCGACGTTTGTGTATCGTTTAATGATAAATGTGCAGTCGGTATTATTCCTTTACATGAAAATATCAAAAAGAATTTAGATAATTCTTTGATGTTGGTAACGGCTCTAAATACAAAAATCGGTTATTATAAAGCAGCGGAAATAGCACAAACTGCACACAAGAAAAACCAAACGTTGAAACAAACGGCTATAGAATTGGGATATGTTACTGCCAAGCAATTCGACGAATGGGTGAAACCGGAAGATATGATTGGCGGACTTAAATAAATTGTTGAATTGTTGAGTTATTGAATTAATGAATATTCTTTAAATATGCTATTCGGCAACTCAATAATTCGACAACTCAATAATTAAAATACGTGGCAAAAATAGTAGTTGACTTACACGATTGTTTTGATAACGGAACAAAGATTGATGCTGCGCTCAATAATGCTATAAATGAGGCAATAGATTCCAAGATAAAATTAGTAGAAATTATTCCCGGCAAAGGCAGCGGACAGTTAAAGAAAAGAGTGTTGCGGTTTTTAGACCAAAAACATATCAAACAACATTACCACCGTATAGAAAAGGACAGCAAAAATTTTGGTCGATTGTTTGTACATTTTAAGTTTTGAATTCGATATATTATTAAGTTTTTGAAGCCTCAATGTCACATTGTTTCCTGAAGTTTTTTTTATACATTTGTAAGTATTAATATGAAATTACTTGCCAGTTTAGAGGAAGCAATCAACAAGCATAAGCACGAAAATGCTTTTTGTATAAACGAAATTTTTTACAGTTATTATGATGTTGCGAAATCAATATCTCAAATTCGAAATGCATTAAAATCAACTGTTGCTACTTCAGAAAAAATTATAGGTTTAATTGCAAATGATGACTTAGAAACCTATACCGCCATTTTGGCATTATGGTTTGAAGGAAAGGCTTATGTTCCATTAAATTCAGATACACCCAGAGAACGTAATGAGAATGTAATAACACAAGCAGGAATTACTACAATTCTTGACTCATCTGAAAACCCCTATCTTCCCGAATTAAAAACTATTCAAACAAAAAAACTACCCGAATCAGAGATAAATTTAATGTTTGAAGATGTACCGGATAGTGAATTGGCGTATATGCTCTTTACTTCGGGTACAACAGGTGTGCCTAAAGGTGTTCCGATTACATATTCAAATGTTATAGGATTTTTTGATGCCTTTTTTGCATTAGAAATTCAGGTAGATGCGTCTGACAGATGTTTGCAAATGTTTGATTTAACTTTTGATTTATCTGTAATGTCTTATCTGATTCCATTACTTAAAGGAGCCTGCGTTTATACTATCCCAAAAAATAAAATAAAATACAATTACATCGCACAATTAATGGATGAACACCACCTGACGCTTGCACTGATGGTTCCGTCCATGATTCACTATTTGCGCCCATACTTTGATGAAATAGATTGTCCAAGTATGAAGTATAGTTTATTTTGTGGAGAAGCACTTCCGCTCGATGTGACAGAAGAATGGTCAAATTGCATCCCTAATGCAAAAATTATGAATGTTTACGGGCCAACGGAAGATACTATTTTTTGTACTCATTATACTTTCAGACGAAATGAAATAAATAAAACATCTAATGGGTTGCTGGCCATTGGAAAAGCCATGGAAGGAACTTATACTATTATTATTGACGAGAATAATAAGCCGGTTAACCACGGAGTAAAAGGTCAGTTATGTCTTGGTGGAGTACAATTGACACCGGGATATTGGAAAAATGAAGAAAAAAATAAAGAGGCATTCTTTTTTACAGAATATAATCAACAGACTACAAGATTTTATAAGACAGGAGACCTTTGTATTTGTGATGAAGAAGGGGATTTGCTATACTTAGGCAGATTAGACTCTCAAACAAAGATTCAGGGTTTTCGTGTTGAACTTTCTGAAATAGAATTTCATTGTAAAGCTTATCTGCAAAAATTAAATGCAGCAGCTATAACATTGCAAAACAAAAATGGAAATACAGAAATCGGATTAGCAATTGAGTCGAAAGAATTCAATACAACAGAAATGATTAATTACATGAAAACAAAAATGCCTGCATATATGATTCCAACACAAATAATTTTTGTAGATGAATTTCCCTTAAACTCAAACGGAAAGACAGACAGAAATGTTTTAAAAACCAAATTCTAAATAGTCATGAACCTTGTTTTATTTGGTGAAGATATTTTTACAGCAACGGTCTTGCAATCGTTAGTAGATGCCAAGTTCAAGGTTCAGCTAATTGTTTGTCCATTTTATGATAATAATAATCACAATAGCATACAACGAATTGCACAAACAAATCATATTGAATTTATCAGAGAAGAGGATGTGAATTCAGATGTCGTCAATGAAAAAATCACCTACATTCATCCTAATTTAATAATCTCCGTACATCTTAGGAAAATTCTACGAATAGAAATCTTTTCTTTAACAAAATATGGTACTATCAATATGCACCCTTCATTGTTGCCGAAATACAGAGGGCTTTCACCTCAACATCAGTTGCTGATTCATGGATAATCTCAGTCAGGAGTCACAATACATTTTCTCTGAAACGGTTTTGCT
>DAORIK010000062.1:0-14895 GCA_035438465.1 Chitinophagales bacterium
TGCTAAACTGAAAGTTTGTGCTTCCAAGTCCGCTTCTTCGCCAAGCACTCGGACGTTAGCGGTCATTGTCTTTCTGCCGTCCATTATGGCCTGTACCATCGGCGTGCTGAATATTATTGGTCGTTCTTTCATAGTGATTATTGATTTTATGGGTTATTTTTTCTTTCTTCCATTCGTTGCAAAAATGTTTTTTTAATTAAATGCGGGTTTCCTTTTAAAAATTCCTCAACAACCTTTTCTATTATTTTACTACCAATATATATGTAGGCGTTTAAGAATATAAATACTAATAATGATGTTAATAAGATTCTCCACGCATAGTACCAACTGTGCCACAACCAAATAAAAGGAGTAGAGATAATAGTTAGTACACAAATTGCATATAATATATATGCCGGATATAAATACTTATTCACGAGTACTTTTATATAAATTTCTTTGTTCATTTGATTTGATTTTTATTGGTTAATAATTATTTGAATGATACTTTGATAAATGAAATTGCGTCATATCCGGGCGGCGGATTTTATTGATGGCTTCTATCCATAAATAATTAGACTGTGCAGCGGCTTCATGTGGAAATATGTCTTTATTGGCCAGTTGCGATATTATGGTGGCATTCTGCTTATTTAGCGGAGTTAGATCTATCTGCTCCAAATCATAAAGAATTTCCTGAACGACATCTTCCCAGTTGCTGCAGCTGGCGGTAATAGCCTCGCCGATGGTGATAGTACCCGCTTCCAAATCTTCCATTATAATGGAATTTCTGCGCTGTACTTCATTTATGGTTTCATGGATGCTCATAGGTTTATGTTTAATTGATTACTAGTTTTTATCAGATGTGGTGATGCCGTTGAAATCTCCCAAATTTTTTCATTATTATGAGGAAGTCCGCTATATAAGTGTTCAACTCCAAAAACTACATGTTTATACCATTTTACAGTAATCTTATCTAAAAAAGTGCGTACATCTTCTTTATGATTTTCTACATTTATAACTATACCTTCTAAATAACAATTGTCAATAGGTTTATCTTCATTAAAATTGCTGCGATAAGATCTAACTACATTACCAGCATAAAAATCAAGTTTTGCAGAAGGATACATTTCCATATCTAATAGTTTTCCTTTATTTGTGCTCATGCTACTAAAGTTTATTTCAGAAATTAATTTTGTTCGTCACTCTCCGGTGCTCCGGTGTGGTGGCTAACTTTAATATTTTTAGCATTAAGATATTCTAGCATCACATCTTCATATTTATCTATATGCGAGCATTCATTCAGCCAACAGTCAACACTCAATCTTCTGCTGCCATCATAAGAGAAACCTGACCATATTTTAGTTCCTCTTTTTGCGCCACACTTAGGGCATTTATCATCTATACTAATGGTGATCAAGTTACCTTCGTAACCATCATGTTGTGCTATTTTTGGAATCGTTACTACCATATTATTTTTTTTTACTTTTTTAAAGTGGCAGCCACGTTGCGTGGCCGCCGTAAGAACATAACTAACTACGTTATTGACCGTAACGTGCGGTGTTTTTATTGTTATAAACATTTTAGCTGTGCAAAGAGATTGGCTCTTTCATTATTATGATATTCTTTAATTTTCTCAATGAAATGAATGGCCATTTTCTCCTCTTCATTACCGCTAGAATCATCAGCATTAATAATTATGATTCTATAAGATCCAGAACATATTTCAATGATTCTATTATTGTAATCGAGTTCTCTTAATAGAACATCAATTTTTTTAATTTTTTCGACAATATCTTTTGCCTCTTCAAAATTCTCTAGTTTCATATTGTATTATTTTTCGCGGTTAAAAATTTCATTCATTTGTGCATCTGCTTCCAGCTGCAGGCGGTGCATTTCCTGTTCTTTTTTTATGAGCAGTATGCGCAAATCTGTAATTGCCTGGTTGGGGTTTTCCAACGCTTTGCGTACAGATTGTATATACTCTATTGTTTGCATCGCTGCATTAAATACCGACACTGCATTATATTCGTTCACCTGTTTTATATTGGTGTCCATTTTGCTGATATCGAGTATTTGCTGCAGCATTATTTACTTTTATAAATATTTTTTGTGTTTTTCGAGCATATATTTATCTCAGGAAAACCATGTATCATAAGTGCAATACCTGCAAAAACGCATAATAAACCAATTCCAAGTTCCATGTTATTTCTTTTTAAATTTTAAAGAATCATTTTTTTTCTTCCAGTTGTTTCGGGTAAAGAAGCGTTTTATTTTTTTGTGTAGTTCTTCTTCTCCGAATACATAGATGGCGGTTGCTACAAGCATCACCGTCATAAAAATTAAAGTGCCTGTTGATGTTTCCATTATTTATTAGGTGTTAAAGATTTTAAATATTTATCCAGTCGCTGGCGGTTGGCATCCGTAAGGTTTAATAAGTGATTTTTTTTGTTGCAATACGTGAAAACAGCTTTCTTACGTTCTTCCGGCGTTTTCATTTCATTGATGTTTGATTTTGCCTGCTCTACTTCTTCCACCAGGCATACGTAATCAAAAAACGTTTGTGCTAAGTTTTTAACGGACTGGCTCATTGCTTACGTTTTTATAGATGTACAATGCCGCCAATGTATTGCCGCGGTTGTATTTTACATTGGCAAGGTGCTGTGCGTGAAATGCGTTGATAATATCAATCGCATCATTGCCATATCCGCACAGCTCGCGCATGGTGGTGGGCGAGTGAAAATCGGATATAAGCACGGCATCCAGCATTTTTTCCCATTCGTAGAAGTAGAATTGCAGTATACCTACAAACTCGGCTTGTATCTCCGGCATTTGTGCTACGTGGTAGCGTGTGCCTACGGCATCTGCCCAGCTGTCATAATACAAATTCACCTGCCCGAAATACGGCTGCAGCAGGCAGTTGTTCCGGTTTTCGATAATAAGCGGTTTAAGAGGAGCTGTCATTGTCATGGTTCTAATTATTAAACTGAACAAATGGTTTTATTGACTTTGGCGATTCGATATGTGCCGGTGCCAGCTTTGCTTCTTCTCTTTGTTGTATTTTTTCCCAGCGTTCTTGCTTTTCCTCTGTTTCCAGAAAAATGCGGTGGCAATCTTCTGCAATGGTCCAGTTGCGGATTGGGTTGCGGTCGAAATAGTTGTTTTTCATAATGTATTAATTTTAATATGGTAAATAATCATCCATTTTATCAATGTCATTATCGTTTAAATCTTTCTCGGAGGATTTTGCTTCTTTAAGATTGCCGATATACACGTTCTCTTTTTCGTGGTCTTTTTTAGGATTTAATTGCAGACTTCCAATATTTCCGTGCTGATTTTTTTCTTCATTAATCCACACTTTTATATTCGCATAGATTTTTTGATTTCTCTCACTTTTTGAAAAAGCGGAATGTTTCTTTTTTGCCTGATCGATAAGATCTGTTAAGCAAATTGAACCTGTTAAGAATTGTGCCATAAATTATTTGTTTAATGTTTAAAAAATTCCGTTCGTTTCGTCTTTCTCAATAATTTCAATCACATCCATATTGCGGAAGTGTTTGTTGTTTATTGATACCAAGCCTTTCACTGTAATTTCTTTATCCAGTTTTATTTTGCTTAGTTCAATGGCGTTGGCAAAGCAATTGGTGTATTCTTCTACTGCTCTATCAATTGGCTCGGCTTTAATGGTTTTTGTGCATTTAATCACAAACTTTATTTTATCGCCTGCCGTTTCGTTTATCTTGTGTACTATGCCTGTTATGGTTTCTTGTGTACGCTCGTCTTCAAATTTTGAGGTTTCGAGGTTGATGCCTATTTTATCGTAATCGAGCACATAGCAGCTGGTAGAATCTTTTGATTTGTTCTTCGTGGCCGATTTAAAGCCGGTGCCCGGACAAAGCCCTATCCAGTAGCTCTGGCTGCTCATGTAGGTAATAATGGTTTTTTCGCTTAGCGGTTTTTCATTTTTAGAGGTTCGGTTTACATGCAGGCAATAAAACTGGTGCAACTCTTTAATGCGGATGTACAGCAATTTTTTTTCTCCGGTAAAATGTACGGTATCATCTACCGTGGCACCGTTTACAGTTTTACGCAATTTTACGCTGGTAACAGCCCTAATTTTAAAGTGCCAATCTTCTTCTATTTCGTCTCTGTCGAGCAAGAATTCAATTACTTTCCAAAACTCGCTCAGTCCGTCGGTAGACTGCAGATGTGCGTGCATTTCAATGGCTTTGTTGAATACATGCTGGTTAAGCTGCTCGGCACTTAACGGCATTTGCACCACTTCTGCCATCACCAGATAAGACAATTGCAATGCTGCCAGTGATTTTATAATTCGGGTTTCTACTTTTTGGTAAATCTCCGCAACCTTTTTTTGCAGTGCGGTAACGGTTTGCAAAAACAATTCTGCAAATCGTTTTTTAAAATGTATTCTGTGCGATAAAATTTCTATGATTATGGAAGACAAGCCTTCGTGTTCAATTTCTTCGAGGTTTGCCATCAGGGCGCGTTGTTCTTCCGTATAATCCTTTTTCAAAAATTCTATTGTAACACTACGTGTCAGCACTGAATTGTCATCGCGGTTACCTATTTTCTGGCCGATGAGTATCAACGTGGCGTTGCGTTTCATGGTTTCGGTTTTTCCTTTTATGCCCATACCGCGCTCACGTCCTTCGCCGTCGTACGATGCTTTAATGGCATCAAAAAACTCGGGCAAAATGTTGGTATCGTCATATTCATTCAATATTTGCGGACAAGCCCTGAAACGCTCTAATCTGTTGTGGAATGAGTAAGGCGTGCCTCCGCCTGCTAAATTGTAGGGTTTGTACAATTTTCCTTCGCTGTCTTTGCCTGCAAAAAAGACATGAAATACAGATTCGCCATAAGCAGATTTACCGGAGCCTTTCTCGCCATAGCAATGTAAGTGTGGCAGCTTGGTATAGCTTAGTATTAAATCTCTGAAAATAGTTGCAATTACAAATGATGTGCCTATCCATGCTTTTTCATCGCCGTACACTTGGTCAAATAATTTTGTCCATTGAGAGAAATCAAGTGTTGATTTTTTATAGATGAAGTACAAATCGTTTTCGTAAGGATTATTATTATCGGCTCTCAGCTGAGCGGCACGTTTGTTTTTTGCTTCTGAAAGGAAATTGGTATTGCCAATTTCCACCACGCCAAAATCGTTGTACTCTCTCTGAACTCCTTTTGGGTTTTCTGCCGTCGGAAATTCAAAGCATACATTTGAAAACGCCCAAAACTGTTCAGGTTGATATCCTAAAGTTGACAGCTCATAGCAGTCTTTGAATTGAAATAGCAATTTATTTGCCAGGCGTTTGTGATGTGTATTGTTGTAGCCCTCGAATGTGATAAATGGAGATTGCTGTGCTAATCGGCTTTCAAACTGTTCACGTTTTAGTATTTGCTTTTCGTCAAAGTCAATTACTTCCGAAATCATGTGGTTTGTCAGCTTGTTAAACCCAAACACCTCAACCATACGGCGCGGATTGAGATAGGATTTGATCATATACAGCGGTTGTATTACAAAGTTGGTTTGGTGTGTAGGAAACCAGGAAGAATCCGGGAAATAATAACCTGTTTCTTCGTTGTGTATGCGCTCCGTAAAATGAAATTTATTGAAGTGCTTTTTGTGGTCGTTATCAAACCAATCCGGGTATTGCTCGTCTAAAAATTTTGCATCTTTTGTTTTGCTGTCCTGTGCTTTTTTCTTTTCGGTTTCTTCGATGGTTTTCAGAATGTTTTTTATCTCGGCTTCTTTGAACTTAAAATTTTTAGATACAAATTTTAAATACTCATTACGGAGCGTTTCATTTTTGATTTTGTATATAGTTTCAGAAATGGCATTTTTTGCTTCTGAAATCTCTGCCGGTGTATTTGCATTTTTTAGCAATTGGCTTACTTTAAATTCAATTGCATCCTGCGCCACCTGGTACAACATTTCTGCCACTGAATTTTCAGGATTTAATGCATACAATAATCTGCACAAGTCATCAGCATCTTTGCCAACCGGAGAAGTATAAACTTTTACTATCAATCCTTCCTGCAGCAGTGTATCAATATTTTGAAGGCACGATTTTAAACCTGCTTTGTCATTATCATAAAATATAATTACTTCATCGCCTTTCTTCTTTAATTCTTTTGCCTGCTCTTTAGATAATGCAGTACCATTAGATGCCAACGAATTGGTAACGCCTACTCGGTGTAAAGAAATTACATCAAAGTAGCCTTCAATTAAAACTGAAAAATTACAGACGCTGTATGGTTTTTTATATTTGTTGGCCCCGAATAAAATTTTTGATTTACTGAAAATATCTGTTTCACGGCCGTTGAGGTATTTTGGTTGTTCGTCACCTAATGCTCTGCCGGAAAATGATAGAATTCTGTTTTGTGTATCGCAAATCGGAATAATTATTCTGTTTTTAAAAAAATCGTAGTGAACTGTATTTTGTGCATTTGCAGAAATTAAACTTGCTTTTTGGAATAATTGGATTTGCCCCGTTTCTTCTGCGTGCTTTTTAATAAAGCCTGAGCCATCTGCATAGCCCAGATTCCACGTTTTAATTTCGGATTCCGTAATGCCACGCTTTGATAAGTATTCAATACCTTCTCCATTATTCGCGAGGCTTTGTGTAAAATACTTTCCGGCGTAGGCAGTGGCATCAAACAGAGTTTTCTTTTGTTCCTCCTTTTTGATTTGTTCTTCGGTCTGTTCTTCATATTTTAAAAAAATATTGTGGTCTCTGGCAATGCGTTCTATTGCCGGAATAAAATCTAATTTATCGTGCTTCATTACAAAAGCAATAGCATCGCCACCTTCACCACAGCCAAAGCATTTGAAATATTGTTTTTGAGTATTAACCGTAAAAGAAGGTGTCTTTTCGCCATGAAAAGGGCAGCAACCTTTGTATAGTGTTCCTGCTTTTTTGAGTGTAACATATTTTGATACTACATCAAATATATTGAGGTCGCGAACTTCTTGAATGGTGTTGGTGGATAGCATCAGGAATTTTTCTTGTTTAGTTTTCTATTATGGTTTATAATAAAATCGGCTGTCACTTTCGGAATCAAATCTTTTATTTTCGGTTTAGATTTTAAATTATTTGAAACAATCAAGGGTTTAAAAAGCCCATGCAAATCAGCTATCATTTGCTTCGTTTCGTTATCCATAACTGTTACAGCTTAACTTTATCTAAAATTTTTTGCTCTTTTTTTAACCGGCTTGAAATGCATCTTTTCATTACTTTGAGTACTACGGCTTCGTCACGTTTATTGTTGCCACTCAATACATTATAAATTTTTTTGGGTTCTACATTCAGTTTCTCTGCCGTGTTTTTAATGTCATCAGATGAAACAATAATGTTTATTAGGGTTTTAGAAGATGGAACTAATGGTTTTTTTGCTTTGTTTTTCATAAATTAGTAGTAGAAATTTTTCTAATTATTGGCAATATTAAAGTATTTGAAACAATAAAACAAATAATTTGAAACAAAATTGAAAAATTTAACAAAAAAAGAATCAAAGGATAAGAAGCCGCCGAATCCTGAAATCAAACAACGGATGACGGAGATTATCAATTTTCTTGAAAAAGAAAAGAATACAAGTGTATCAATGCTTGGGAAAATATGGAAAACAACCCCACAAAATATATATCAGCTTCGCGATGGTTATCGAGAGATAACTGTAAAGCAAGCTAATCTACTGTACCTGAAATTCAGAATACCTCATAAAAAAAGCCAAATGAACATCGGACCAATGACTGAAATGGATATTTCAGATTCATCGATGTTGTCAGAGCCGGAAACAGAATATGGATCTGTCGATTATAAACAAAAATATCTGCAAGCGTACAACGAAATACAACTTTTGAAAAAAACGATTGAAGATAAAGACAAGATAATTAGACTTTTAGAGTCGAAATAAACGGGCAAAAAACGGGCAAATATTCAAATAACCGCAAAAATTCTATTATATAAAATATTGAATACTTTATAGTTATAAAATTGGATAATCAAGAAAAAAGCAAAACTCCAATCCCGCCCCGGGTACTCATTGACAAGCAAGCAATTGAAATACAGTTGCTTGCGGTCATTGAAAAAGAAATAAAGGGCGAAAAACGGGCAAATAAGTTTACTCAAAACCTATTAAAAATGTTTCCTTATAAAGAAGCTCAGATATATAAGGGTGCAACAGAATGGTATGTTGAATACTTCTACCAGAATCCAACAAATCCTGCAGTTTACGACAGGTTCAAATTCAGGAAAGGGCTTAACAATTCAAGAATTAAAAAAAATACAGCGGAAAGGCATGCACTGGCCAGAGCCATTCAGATTTCTATTAACAATTTACTGGCTAACGGATTCAACCCGAATGAACGTGTTACGTTTGACTCATTGAAAGAGGAAGACAACGCTATTAAGTCGCTGAATTTTGCGTTTGAATTAAAGAAAGCGCAAACTGATAAAATTCGTACGGTGCAATCATATTCTAGTGCCTACAAACAATTTGTGGCATGGCTTACACTTAATGAATATGATAAACTTAGCATCAGAGAAATAACGCATGAAATGTGCCGCCAATATTTCGATTATTTGGTAATGGATAGAAAATTAGCCAATAAAACACACAATGGGCAGCTCTCTTACATACATGCGTTTTTCAGCGAGCTTAAAGCACGAAAAATCATTAAGGAAAATCCGTGTAGCGGAATTACCGAGCTAAAAACTAAAACAGGAACTAAAAATGTTCCGATGACAGATGAAGAATTTAAAATGTACGAAAGTGAATTACCGGGAAAGCATCCTCGTTTATTTTTGTTCACTTATTTTATTTATTATGCGTTTTTACGTGAGCAGGAAACTTGCGACCTGAGACGTGAGCAGTTGGATTTTGCCAACAGAATTATTCATGTACAGGCTGGTTCTGCAAAAAATTCCAGAACGGTTGCAGTAAAAATGCATGAAAAATTAGCCACGGAATTGATTAAAAACCGAGTGGATTTACTACGACCTAAACAATATATTTTTTCTGAAAGCAGAACGCTTGCACCAGGCGCAACGCCTTTGTGGCGCAACCGTGTGAGCGAGCTTTGGAAAAGTGTTTTTAAAGAAGAAATAGGAATTGATAAGGATATGTATGCGCTTCGGCATTTGAGTGCCAAGCGGTTTATATTAAATGGTGGCAAGGCAAAGCATTTGCAATTGCTGATGCGGCATTCCTCGCTGGATATGACAGAAAAATATATCGGTACACTGGTTCCGGAAGATTTCGGAAAAATAGAAGATAGGATTAAATAATCACTCATTTACTTTTACCCACCAAACCAAGCCTATATTTTCCATGTAGGAGTTTTGGTAGCCTTTGTTTTCTAATTGTTTTATAATCTCACTGTCTTTATAAGAAGTGCCGCAAATTTGCTCTATGGCTTCGCTAAATTTAAGCGTTGTCCAAAAAAAGGTAGCATCTTCTTTGTTTGAAGGTAAAAAATTTTCTGCAATTTTATTTACAGCTTGCTCTAAAGCCAATAGCTTTTCTTGTTTGTTTCCGTTCGTCTTCATTTTTCTTCAATTTTACATTTGAATAATATTCTTCTTTAAATTGCGTGTATTTTTTGTTTATATCAATGTTTTCTTTTAAGAATTGCTGAAAAATACAGGCATCCTGTATTAACCTGTTAGCCTTAATTTCGACTAACAGGTTAAATTTTTGGATATTTACTTTATTCGGTAACATCATCGCTATCGTTTTCGGTGAGATTTAAATAAAGCAACAAGTGTTGTTGGTACATAGCCGAAAGTGCAGCGTTATACACTTCGTCCGGCAGTACTTCTTTGGGCCCGGCATCTAATAAAAAAGAAATGAGCGCGTTTGAGTTTTCTACATACGCATCTGTGATAGATTGGTTTACATCATAGTTTGAATTCATTGCTTCAAACAGATGTTTGGTGTTGATTTCACCTAAGGTTGGTGAGTGTGGCTGTTGTACAGCTTCTTGTGATCCTTTTCGCATTTTTAAAATTATTAAAATCGCCGGACGCTGCGAAAAGGATTGCCATAGGCAAATTTTGAGTTTCCAAAACCCTCGTCCGACTTATTGTTAATAATATTTGGTGGTGATTGTACATGACAAATCCTTTTCGCACCACAATATTAAAACAAATTTTTGAAATGCGCAACTATTTTGTTTGCATAAGACAATTTATTGTATTGTAAATTGTTATTTGCTGTTCTGCAGTAAGTGTTTTTTCTATAAATTTAGAAGTAAACCAAACTCTTATGGTTTTTATTTTTTTAGATTTTAATTGATATAATTCATCATCGAAGCCCCAAATACCACCTAAATAAAACGATGAAACATTTTTACAGTTAAAGTCTCTATTATGTAACTCTATTCTACTGCCATCAGTAAATAAAATATTTATTAATCCATCTTCGTCAGTACATCCAACATTTCCTTTTGCATAGAAATAGAAAATTAACTCATTAGATTTATTGTTACCAAGTGATATTAATAATTTTAAATAATCTGATAATTTTAATTCGTCGTTTAGTAAAATAAAATCTTTAGCTGCAGTAGTAGTCTTACCGCTAACTTCATCAAAAGTTACTGAAATATATTTTGAACAATCAATATTATTATTTACCAAAATATTTTTTTTTCTATTTTGTAAATTTATTGAATCGTAATTATTTGAAGTTTGGCTGAATAGATAGTTAGTCATTAATATGCTTATAATTGTAATAGTCTTTTTCATACTTATTTTTATAATAAAAATACAAATTTATTTAATACTTGAAAGTGCAAACATAAATTGATTTTTGAGTCATTTCATAATAGTCATCAAGTGTCAATCTGTAATATTTTAAGATTTTTGATATTGTTTTTTTGTTTAGCTCTCCTAATTCATCTATTGATCCAATTGGCCATGTATTGTTGTATTTTTTCTTTATAAGTTCATCATTATAGTGACATTTTAAATTAATATCCTGTAAAATATAACAAATATCTTTTCCTGTTTTTTGCGATATAATTTTATTTAAAGAATCAAATCACTTGAAATCTATTTCATTAGGTGTAGCTTCAATTGTTGCTTTAGGTTTTTCTGCTTCTATTTTATTAAAACAAGCAGTAGTTAATAATGTGCAGTAAATAAATATTATTCTTCTCATAAAAAAAATTAAACAACTTGAATAGGTGTAATGCCCAATGCATTGCAATAGGCTACTAAATTGGTATAGGTTATATTTATTTCACCGGCTTCGAGTTTGGAAATGTAGCCTTGCTTCATACCCGAAATTTCAGCTGCCTCCGATTGGCTCAGCTTCTTTTTTTCGCGCATTGCCTTTAGGTTTTTGCCTAATGCAGCCAGTATTTTTTCATCATCCATAATGTAAATATACTATATATAGTATATTTTAGCCAACATTTCCTATTTTTTTTGATTTGTCAATGATAGCATTGCTTTTGGTAAAGTAGTCGAAATCCCAAACGCCGTATAAGGGTTCTTCAAGGCGTTTGTTTAGTTTTTCTATCAGGGCTGTTTGCATTGCCATAAAATCTTCAACGGTTCTGGCACCGGTTGCCGGGTTTCTGCCATCACGTTTAGCTCTTTTTCTTGCAGTGTCATCGCTTGCCACAAAGCCACCACGCGCAAGGCTGGTAGTTTGGTAGGCGCTTATTACGCCGCCATAGGCAAATGTACTTACCGGATTGAAATAGGCAGGCATTTTTATTTTTTTGCCGTTTTCGTACTGGCTGGTGTAGAGCAGCGCATCTACAATGGGTTTATTGTTTTCGTAGGTTTTTTTGCTCAGCACAGGCTCGCCGCCTTCCAGCTCTGCCACTACCTGCCCGGTGGCAGGGTTTAGTACAGGCATGCCGCCATTGGCATGTGTTGGGCCATCCAATACATCGCCTAAGAATTTACCACCTTTGGCATACGGTATAGGTTTAGCAGCTGCAAAACCAAGCTGTATAGCTCCGGTGATGCCCGCCAGTGTGGCAAATGCAATGTTTGCCGGAAATGGTACGCTTGCCAATGCATTCATTACTGCCTGTGCGGTGCTTAAGCCTATATGAAATATAGTTGCAACTTTATCCTGTATGGCAGCTTTGCGCTTTAGCTCCCGTTCCTTGGCGGCAGACTTTTTATTTATCTCATCTTTTTTAATGGCATACTCATCTTCATAAATAAGGCGTTTATTTTTCTTGTCTTCCAGCAATGCCAGTTCGGCATCTGTTTGTTGCTGCAGTAAATCTTGCTGTGCCTGTATATTTTGCTGCAAGCCCTGCATTATAGCATCAAAAAATCCGGAAAAAGCGGTAATACTTGCATCTACTAACGACATAATAGTATTTTGTCGTTCCTGAGAGTACTGCTGATCTATTTCTGCAAATTGGTCGGCATATTGTTTTTTGATATCAAATATGGTTTGCTCGTTCAGCTCTGTAATGCCTGCTTCGGTTGCCAATTTAGTAACCAGCAAATTGGTTTCGGCATCGTACTGCTCTCGCAGTGCATCAAACCGGTTGGTATTATTGGCGTTTACATTTAGGCTGGCATATCTTGCTCTTACTTCGGCTTCGTTTAGCAGGGCACGTTTCATGCGCTCGCTTCTGTCTTCTGCAATTTTGATATCTATATCGGCAATTGCCTGTTGCAGATCGTTTTCATTTTTACCGTATTTTCTGGTAATTTCTAATAATTCTACTTTGCTTTGGCGGTCTAAATCTTGCAGCTGAAAATCAAATTTTTCTTTAGTAGAGAGTCCTTCTGCATACAATTGTTTTTCGAGCAGTTTTTCCGCTTCAAATCTTTGGGTAACGGCATCGATTTCTTTTTTGTAGGCATCTTCGTTTTTTTCTTTGGTTTGTTTTTCTATCAATGCCTTTCTGTCGCGCTCATATTTTTCGCGCACACCTAAAAGCAAAAATCCGCGGTCTTCTTCCAGTTTTTTCAGTACTGTAGTACCTTTTCCCAGCTCTATTGCCAGTTGCTTTTGTGCATCAATTTCCTGGTTTATCTGTGCTTCCTTGTCTTCTTTGTCTTTTTGCAAAAACAATAATTCGCGCGCGTCTTCTTCTTCTATGGCTTCGATTTTTGCACGCTCTACATCATTCAGTAATTTTCTTAATTCATCGTTGAATTTTTTTTGCTGTTCGAGCTGTTTTTCCTGTTCACGTTTTTGTACTTCGCTCAGCTCTTTTTGTTTTTCAATCTCACCATCTTGCGTTTGTTTCAATTTTTCAGACATTTGCACTACTACACTTGCATATTCTTGTGTAGCACTGCTCAACACAAATAGTTTTTCTTTTGCTTTGTCTCTTTCTGTATTCAGAACTTCCAGTTTTTTTCTTTCTTTTTGATAAGTGCTTTCCAGTGTAAAAGAATTATCTAAATCCGCTAATTTTTTCTTTTGTTCTTCTGCATCTTTCACTAATTTTTTATACGATTCTCCTTGTTGTCTTACGGCTTCTTTATTATCCTCAGCTACTAATAGTCCGGATTTTATATTGGCTTTCAGTTCATCTTTAGAAAACTTTTCGAGATTTGTTTTCAGATAATCTAAATCGGTTTTCATCTGATCGTTAATTTTTTTCATATCAGAATCGTATCGCAGCACTATTGTATTTTTTGCAAATGCAATTGCAGCTTCTCTTTGTTTTTTAATAAAACCATTGATGGCAACGGTAGCACCTACTATTGCAGCAGCTACTGCAACGTAAGGATTTAAAAGCATAGTTCTGTTTAGAATACGCTGTCTAAATTCAGCAAAGGTTATTTCTTTAGTGTATAATTCTTGTACCAAAATTGCCGCTTTTATTGCAGCTACTACTACCCTTACGCCAACAGATTCAATTTTATCTAATGCAATTTTTCGAGCCTGCCAAATAGTAGCTAAGCGTACAGCAGCCACATAGGTAAGAATTGAAACACCAATAGCTTTGAAAATAAATATATTATTGTTTATCCATGCGCCTGCTTCTTTTACCCATTTTACAAAAGCTATCAAGTTATTGATACCAGCGGTTAAAAACCGGTTGAAGGTATCGCTTTCAGTAAGTGCAGTAAATGATTTTTTTAGCTTCTCAATTTTGGCGGCAGTATTTTCGTTAAGTAAAGCAAACTCCTGGTTTATGGAGTTGGCATTTTGCAGAGCTTCACTACTGGCATCTACACGTTTTGTAACCAAATCAGTATTGGCAGCAAATTTTGATAGGACTTCGCCTACTCCTGCGCCAGTGCTTTCCAATTCTTTCAAAATACCTGCAAACTGTACATTAGAATTACCGGCAGATTTAGCACCTTGTGCTACTTTTAGTAATGCTGCAACGGCATCATTGTTTAGCAATTCAATAAAATCCTGTATTTCTTTTTTGGTTTTTGCTCCGGCTACTTTTGCAAAAACTTCCGGGTTTTGCGACATCTTTTGCACCAGCTTAGTGACTGCAGTAGCGCCACGCTCTACACCAATACCTAACTCTTGCATAGCAGCAGACAAACCTAAAGTTTGTGCTGTACTTACACCAAAACCTTGTAAAACGCCACTCATACGGGTGGCAAAATCAGTAACCACCGGAGCAGTGGCTAAGCCTGTGGCACCCAATACATTCAGCGCATTGCCAATTTTAAGAATATCATCCGCATAGTTGTCGGTTTTAAAATCGGTTAAGTTGTTTCGTAAAATAGAAACCGCATTTGTAATTTCTTGCGCACTGCCGCCAAATTCATCGCCTAATGCTACCACTACGGTATTTATTGCCCGTATATTGTCTACATTTGCGGCTTCGCCAATTTGCCCTAGTCCGATAGCAATATCTCTAAGGTCCTTTTTACTGGTTCTGGTATCTATTTGCGATAAGCTTCGGTTTAGTTCATCTACACCTTGCGCAGACAAACCGGT
>DAORIK010000063.1:0-14818 GCA_035438465.1 Chitinophagales bacterium
AATAAAAAAACCGGAACATCAATATGTTCCGGCACCCGATTTTTCTTAAAAATCTAAAAACAACTAAATATAGAAAAACCCGACCCCATTGGATTTATCTTTTTCACAGGAAAATTAAACTAAAGAAAAAACTTTTGCAGAGAAAGTCGCTGAATACATTAAATGTATCGGAGTTTGGTATAAGTATTTTTGTAAATAAAAATGCGTCATTCGGAAAGAATGACGGATCAAAAAATTGAAAATCTTTTTTTATTTTATCAAAGCCAATCCTTCTTTAGCAGATTTATCATCCGGCATTACCATCAGTACTCTGTTGAATTGTTGTTTTGCTTCAGCAGGTTTTCCTAAGAAATAAGTAGTCCACGCGCTCATTAATAACGTATTGTAATCCAACGGATACAACCCAATTACGATATCAAAATATTTTTTTGCTACTGTATAATCTTTGCTGTAATAGGCACTCAAGCCCAAACGGTAATTTGCAGTTGTATTCTTCGGATCTAATGCGATAATTTTCTGATAAATGGACTGCAGTTCTGCCCATTTCTTTAATTCTGCATACGGATATACAATTCCCCAAAGCGGCTCTGTAGCATTTGGCTTTAAGGCTATTGCTTTTGAATAATAAGCAACAGATTCATTGTGCTTTTCAGCAGAATAGTATAACCAGCCTAAGCGGACGTTTGCCTCATAATTGGTAGGAGTTGCAAATGGTTTTAATACTTCTATCGCATTGGCGTAATCCTGTTTATTTTCAAAACCAATACTTTTTTGAAAGGCCTCTTCCAATGCTTTAAAATCCTGCGCAAAAGTGCTTATCGTAGATAAGACGAAAAACACTAAAATAATTTTCTTTAAAAATTCCATAGTAAGCTTGTTTTAATTAAATGATTATAATAGTTATTTTTTTGAGTCCCGCTGTTGACACCAAGAACGGCATATTGCTCTGTTGTTCGTTCACGTTGCTGTAGTGTATAATTAACACTTAACTGAGCATGCTTCTTAATGTAAAAATTAAAATCAATCCCTGTTAGCAGTTTTATAGGATCTGATGTATTATATGTCAGTAATCCATTATTCATTTGGTAATTTGATAGATTTCCATAGTTAAAACGTATCTCATTCCACCACCAATTTAGCAATTTAAATCCAATTATTTGTCCGATTACATATTGATTATTGTTACCGTTTCTTAGAAACGAGCCTGTAGTAGTTCCGTAAAAATTATAATTTCCAAGTGGGAAATAAGTCAGTCCTGCTTCAGTTTGTATTTGTGTTAATGCGTTCAGGTTAGATGCGGATACCTGTAGAAATGGTTGCACATATTTGCAGCGCTTGCTGATGGTTACTGAGCCTAAGAATGAATTTATTTTAGTGGTGTCCTGCAAAATAGGTATTCTGTTGTTCAGGATATCGGGTTCAAGTGCTGTAAATGTATTTCCCTTTGCACGGTAATAACCAAATCCCAATGCAACACTCCATTCTTTCTTGGTAACGTATGATAGTCCTAGATTATATTGGAAATTTAGATTTACAAATTCTTTTTCAGCTTTGAATACCTGCGAAGTCGGTATTAAGACTTCAATCTGATACAGAGAGCTTGTGCTGAAAACAGAAAATGAGTTAATAATATGCAATCTGCTTTTTACAGTATTCTGAAAGAAGATATCTCCAAAATATAAATTTCCATTTAAATTTCGTTCGGCCTTTCCCGGATTTGTTCCTTGTTTAAAGGATTTAGTTTTGTTGGAACTTACATTATTGGTAAGCATGGCACCACCATCAATTCCAATAAAATCAAACGGATTTTTTTTGTAACCTACTTTATGCTGAAAGTCTTTTGATTGTTTGGAAGCAAAATCACGTGCGGTTTCCTTTCTGGAAGAAAATAAATAAGAGTAATACAGATACTCTTTGGATAAAGAATCTGCAGGATAAAATTCCAATGCTTTCTTAAACTGTGTAATAGCATATTCATATTTTTTCTTGTTATAAGCCAGAATTCCTGCTCTTAGTCGAAGGTAATAGAAATCAATTCCGTTTTTTGTTGCATCTTTTACTGTCTCTTTCAGTTCTTTGAATTGCTTGTTCTGAAACTGCTCGTAGGATATTTTATCTATGTCTGCTTCAGACATAGTTTTTTGTGCAAATACAGAAATGTTAAACACAAAAAGTAATAGTAAGGTTAAGGTACGCATATAAATGTGTTTTTAGTATGGTTTTTGTTAATAATGAATTGTTGAATTTTATCTTGTTTAAATAAAATATCAAATTCTATTTTTTTAATTTCTGATTTGAAAATGGAAGTAGTAACACTCGATTTCATCTCTATTCTTTCCGGCGAATGCATATCATCCGTAAAAGTAAAAGTGGATTGATATTTTGCATTGGTAAACAAATAAAAAGGTGCAAATATATCCTGGACGAAATTTATAATTTTGCTGTTGAAATGGATTAATGGCAGTTGGTCTTCTATGTGAATTTCTTCATAGTAACCCAGCAAGATTCTGTAAAATGCCAGATAAAAATAAAATAGCAATGAATCTTTATCTCCTTCAAAATCATAAAAATAAATCATCGTATCGTCATTAGTAAAATAGGCATATGATTGAGTTTGCTCACAATAAATATAGGTTCTGTTCCAGGCATCTGTAAAAACTTCCCATTCCGTTGTATTCCCTGCTTCATCTTTGAATTTAATTTTTTTTCCGGGAATAAAATTTAATGCATTGGATAATAAGGATGTTGTTTCTACATTACTGATGAGTGTGTTTTCTGTAGGAATTTCAGATATTTTTAATTGTTGTTTGTTGTTTTTTTGTTCAATAAAATAGGCAATTGGATAAGCAATGGTTTTTGCTCCTATCTTTGGGCTTTGCTGCATTTGGAAATGAATATGCGGTTCCGGTGAGCGACCGGAATTACCACAAGTTGCCAGCGCGGTACCCTTAGAAACATAATCACCTACACTCACCTTAAAAGAATCTTTTTTTATGTGACTGATTTGTGAAAATAATCCGTTTGTATGATTGATAATAATTGTATTTCCCCAGTTCTTTTGTGTGTTTACATCTGCAATGTCATTATCATCCGTAGTATTTACAATTGAATGTACAGTACCGTCCATTGGAGCTAATACAGGTTTGTTATAACAATAAAAATCTTCCTTCTGAGTACCTGTATTTTTATATGTTTTGTTTTGTTCATTTACAATTACAAAATCCAACGCATTACTCCAGTCTTCCAAATGTGTAATCTTTCCGCTATAACCCTGACTTACTTTCCATGTTCCGAAAAAGGGCAATGCAATTTTTGATAACTGTTTATTCTCAAATCGGTTAACAGAACTAATATGTTTGTAGATTGTTTTTTCAGGAGAATAATATTGTATGGTTACAAGTTGTAAATATTTCTGTAGCCAGCGTTGATGTAAGAAATATAAAAACATCGTAACCAAAATACTGAATGAAATAGTAAAACCGCTTAACTGTAACACAAATAAAACTTTTTGTATAAAAAACAAAAGCATCATTAGTATAGGAGTTAATAAAATTACTATAATATAACTATACACATTCGGAATGATATAGAAACTGCCAATAGCAATAGCCATTAAAATAAAATTGGAACCTAATAAATGATACGTTAAAAGATTAGTGTCTGCACCTAAAAGACGAAAAGATAAATAGGCTGCAGCAAATCCAATTATACTTAAGGAAAATGCAATGCGCGAATGGATTAGCAATCCAATGCTGATGAATAATCCGCCTAAAATTGTGTCCTGAAAGAAAATACCATTGAGCGTTTTAAAATATGCGGTAAAAATTGCAGGCAACGTGAAGGTATCCAGGAAATGTGTGAATTGATAGTAAAGTGAGTGCTGTAGTGGTGCAATACTAGTATATCCGTAAAGATGATTAATATCCGGCAGAACATATTTAAAACTTTGTGCAGAAGTGGTGGTCGTCCAATAAACCAATAAAAATGGGAATACCAGAAATGGTATCTGTTCTTTTGCAAAAAATCCTTCCAGCCAAACAGTGGCTACCAAAAGAAATAATACCGAGATAAAAAATAATATCCAGAATCCGGTATTAAACTGATACGTAAATCCTAATACAATACCCAATAATAAAGCATTAAAACCATAGATGCCTTGTTCTATACTTTGTTTATTAAGCCCGGCAACAACTGCAAATATGTTTATCAGTATTACAGACAAAAAACCAACAAATCCAATTTTTATATCAAAGAATGTAACAAATAATAAAATAACTGCAAATAGTTTGTTTAGCGAAAAAAATAATTGACTGTAACTATGTAAAATAGTATTTGACCAGAATTTTATAAGGTTTGCTTTTCGTTGCATTAATATTTGTTTTTACGCTACACGCAACACACTGTTTTTTAAATGTTCAGGTGTTTGTTCCATGCTGTTCATAGTTTCAGTGGTTTCTCTTTCTCTGATGATATGAACGGAGCCTTGCATATCTATTAAAACAACCCTTGGTCGCATGTGAATAAATTGCATCCATTGTGTCATATTGTATGCACCTACACGATGCACAACCACATGGTCATTTTTATTTAGTAACGGCAGGTTAATATTTTCGCGAATGCAATCTATATTCATACATAAGGGACCATAGACGACCATATCTTCAGAGTGATATGAAAATTCCTGTGCCGGTGAAATTTTATGATTGTACCAGAATGCGGTAAATAATAAATTGACACCAAAATCCATAATGGTTGCTCTGCGGCCATCGCTCAATCTTTTTGTGGCAACAACAGAACCTAAAAGATAACCGGCATCGTCAATTAAAGCTCTGCCGGTTTCTAAAAATAAAGTGGGTAAATCCTGTTTGCTAAAACCAAAATTTAAAATAGTAGAGGTAATTGCTTCTGCATAATCGTCCATTGAAGGAATCACGTCAGCACCTTGTAAATAGGAGCCTTTGAGCGTGTTTGCAGAACAAAATCCACCGCCTAAATCAAGATATTGAATGGTTTTATTCCATTTGTCTTTGATATTTTTTGCTAAATCGCATAATTTCCATGCAGCGATAGCATAGGCATTTGCCGACAGCATATAGGTTCCAATATGACAATGTAATCCAACTAATTCCAGTTCGTCGTGCGACATTATTTTATTAATGGCACTCCATGCCTGTCCGTTTTCATAATTAAAACCAAATCTGTCCCAAATGGGATAAACACCTGTGTCCATATTTACACGAATGGCAACGCGTGCTTTTTTATTAATTGATTTTACCACATCCACCAGTTCATACAACTCATCTAAATGGTCAATATGAATCATGGAATTATTTTCAACTGCCGTTTTTAAATCTGACTTTGATTTTTCAGGACCATTAAAAATTATCTTTGAACCCGGTACTCCATTTTTAATTGCTTTCTCATATTCAAAAATTGAAACCACTTCTGCCCATGATCCTTCCTGATGAAAGATATTACACACAGCATTCAGGTAATTTGTTTTGTAGCTCCAGGCAAATTGTACTTTCGGATAACGTGTTTTGAACGCTCTTAGCGTATCCTGATAGGTTTTGCGTATGGTGCGTTCAGAAAGTACAAAACATGGAGAGCCATGTTCAGAAATAATTCGCTTAACAGGAACTCCATCAATCTGTGTGGTAGGTGCAAATTCAGTTCGTGTACCAAATTTGTTCATCGTGCCGGTATTCAGTTTTTGTATGTATGGTCGTTCGTAGGTTTGTTTTGACATTTTAATTGAATTTAATAATGAAATAATTAATTAATGTAACAATGAAAACTCTCTAAATTTATTATTGAATTATTTCATTGTTTTATTGTTACATTACAGTTCACCAAGCGTAGATATTTTTTCAAATTCCGATAAGTTTACAATTTGGTCAAAAGAATATCGAATAAATAATTTTCCGGTTTCAAAAGATTTAAATGGTTCTGTCTTTTCACCCAATGCCATTTTCACCAAAGCCTCCGGATGATTTTGTCCGCAACCAACTGACAAGTAAACCCAGGCAGGAAAACGTGGATTCATTTCCAGTAAATAATATTGATTGTCGTTTGTTTTAATAAATTCCAGTTCACATCCTCCTCGCCATTTTGAATTTCTAATTACACGATTCGTAATTTTTATCAATTCATCATCATCTAAGGAAATGCCTGCCCATGCCTTGCCTTTGTCTGTAATATAAAGCTTTCGCATGGGTACAGCACCAATACATTTTCCATTTCCATCGCCGATAGCTGTTACATTTACTTCATTGCCTGAAACAAATTCCTGTACAATAATGGGTAAACCCCATTTAGCACTTATCTTATAAAAATAATTTACAGCCTGTTCCGGCGTTGCAGCGATAGAAGCATCATAGTATTTTCCTTTTATCACTAATGGATAGGTAAACTCCTCTTTTAATTGCTGAATTTCCTGAGCACTAAATATCATTTTTGCATAAGGAACTTTCACCTCATTTTTTTCTCCGAACTCATATAGGACGGATTTATGACGGGATTCAAATTGTTCTAATGTGGGTAAAAATGTTTCGATATTTAATTCTGTTTTGAGAACATTTTTCAGTTTGATGAAATTGTGTAATTCGGCATCAAAATTTGGAACGATTACATCGATGTCTTCTTTATCATTAATGTATTTCAATCGGTCTAATAGTACAGTAGTACCTGCAGACGGCATTGGGATTTGATACGACTTATCAACCAAATCATGCATATAAATTCCCGGTTCAAGCGTTTCGTAGGACAAACCAATAATTCGCACATTATATTGTGCACTTTCTTTCAATGCCCTGATGACAGGAATGCCCGGACCTGGACTGTCAATATTATTTAATCCGGTAACCGCAACAGTAATATTTTTTTTACTGCTCATGGTATTGAATTAATTGATAGGTGGAAAGCATTTGTAAAAAATCCTGAACATCTTTTTCGAGTGTAGAGGATTCGACAGAATATTTTTCAGCAATGATTTTTATAATTTCTTCGGTTGACTTTTCTGCCTTTAAATGTTGGATAATTTCGAGACCAATGGCGTTGGAAGAAAACGAGTCGCCGGAAGATGGATTGAAGATAAATCCGGAATCGCTGATGGCTATATTTTTATTGATTTGCATACTTTGTCTTTTCTGGTACTAAGGTGCAAAAAATATAGAAAACGGTCAAATTTTATCGGTAAACGCATAAAATGTGTCGGAGTTTGTATCGAGATCTTGCTTTTGGGTATATAAAGTCTTGTTTGCAGTAAAAATGCAACAGAATAGAAAAACTAATTTTCTTTCTTTAAAATATTAATATCCGTAATCAAATGCTGCATATCTAAGGACAAGGTGCCTTTATATAAGCCACGAATATGTTTATTTTTATCAATAAGGAGTACATTTTCAGTATGCAGGAATTCGGTGGAATCTTTATTGTAACCTGCATCTTCTTCAGCAAAAAAGGCTTTGCGTGCTAATTCATAAATTGTCGCTTTGTCCCCAGTTAGTAAATTCCATTTTTTTTCATTGAGAGAATAGATATCGGCAAACTCTTTAAGGCGAGTGACGGAATCTTCCCAGGGTTTTACAGAATAAGATTGAAACTGAATTAGATTATCGGAAGCAAATGTATCTAACACTACTCGTAAGTTTCTGGTCATATCCGGACAAATACCGCCACAGGTTGTGAAAATAAAATTTACAATCGTTATTTTTCTCTCTAAATTTTTGTCTGTTATTTTTTGGTTACTTTGGTTGGTAAATGAGAAGGCTGGAATACTGTGTAGCTTCATTTCTTTGCCGGGATTCCATACAGGCTCAAAATCAGGCGTATTGTAATAAGGTAATGTCTCTTGTTTTTTATTACACGCCAGCATTAAGCTAATGATAAAAATAAATATGGATATATTTTTAGTTGAAGAATTCATTGATTTTATTTTTTATTTTCTACCGCATTAAAACAATTCATGGTGCCGGATAATCCATATATTCTGCCATTCTTTACAACATAGTTCGCTCTTAATTTTCCATTATCATACCACAATCGTTGTTTCCCTTCTTCTTGCCCATTCATGTAATTATTATCTCTCATGAATATTCCGTTGAAACTCCATTCCTTTAGTTTGCCATGAAAAATATCATTCTTATAAGTTGCTTCTTGTTTTAGATTCCCATTTTCCCACCAGGTTTTTTGCAGACCTTCCATTTTTCCATTTATGTAATTATGAAGATATTGATAATGATGATTTGGATATTTTTTATAACAGACGCCTTGCTTTTTACCGTTTATATATCCTTCTTTTTGCATCGTATCTTTATCAGAACTCAATAAAAACAAATAACCACTCGCAATTTGTTTATTGATATAAGTGATTCCTTGTTTCGTAAACAAATCAACACTATCCGCATTGTAGAAAGAAAACTGTATATTATTAACGACGGCAATTGCTTTCTCATTTTTCTTATTGATACACGCATACAAAAAAATGAGTACAAGTACGGATAGTGTTTTGGTGAGTTGCATTTTTATTCTAATAAGTTACTGTGCCAGCAGTTCCGTAAAATCCGCTTCCGTTTATATACGGAGCTGCAGCTGTTGTGTGATAATGATAGATTCCGTTTGGATAATCGGCAGTTACGCCAACATGACCGTGATAAACATCTAAACTTGATGCAGCGACAGTTGCTCCGTTTTCCATAGGACCATAAACAGGAAATCCGTCCAATAAAAATCCTACTAAGGCATCTTTACCTTTGTTTGTGGTAATGTAGGTAGGTTCAATATGATAATGATATTGCCCTTGTTGTTGCGGGTGACCGGCATACTGGTCAAATGAAATAATTTCTGATGTTAATGGTGAGCCACCGGCAGCATATTGATTGAAAAGAGGAATACCGTTTACTGCGATACCCATTGGTCCCATTGGTGTTGAACTATGTGTAGTTGCCTGTACAGGGTTCAGTGGAATTCTGAAAGTCAGACTTTGTTCTGCAATCCTATTTGGATTGATAGAGAAAGTACCTGTACCATTGTATGCCTCGTATTTAGTTGCAGCCCATGCAGTTCCCTGATAATAGGGTGATTTATGATCAGGTAATCCATTGGATTTTATAACCAGATAACTTCCATCAATATACATGTCTGTTGCACCATATATTTTTTGATACACTGCCGGGATGGTAGAAGTACCCGTTCCGGTACCTGTGGTGTCGGTACCTGTTCCACCTCCGGGAGTTATGGGAGTTGTGGGAATACAACTAGCAAAGATAAAACAACTTGCAAACGATACGATTAAAACTAGTTTGAGCTTCTTCATAAAATTAAAGTTTAGCGTGAAGAATTTTATGATTCAAACTTAACCCTAACAATTATTGGTTGCCGATTTTATAGATGAATGGCAGGAATGTATCGGAGTTTAGAAAGTAAACAGATATTCTTACCTGGGTTACTCAATAAATATCTTTCCCGTAAGCCTTAAAAAAGTCGGCTTCGTATTTATTGCTGATAGGGATTTCAGCAAGTGGTAATTGTATATTTTTGCCACGCACGCTTTCGATTTTATTTAAGGCAACAATATAGGAGCGGTGCACGCGAATAAAGTTTGATGATGGCAATTTATCTTCAATTGATTTTAAGGTGCTTAACGTCATTACGGGTTTTTTTCCCGAGAGGTGGATACGCAAATAATCGTCGATACTTTCTATGTATAAAATATCGTTGCAGTCAATTTTTATTAAGCTGTAATCGGCGCGTACAAATATATAATTGGTTTCATTCGTTTCTTTAGCAGCATAATCATAAAATTCTTTTGCTTTATTTACTGCCTTACGGAAACGCTCCAGTTCATAAGGCTTCAGGAGATAATCTACAGCATTCAGGTTAAAACCTTCGACGGCATACTCGCTGTAAGCAGTGGTGAAAATAACCATTGTCTTTTCTTCCAGATTCTTATAAAAGTCTATTCCTGAAATATCCGGCATTTGAATATCCAGAAATAATAAATCTACCGGATTTGCTTTGATGTATTTTAATGCATCGGATGTTTTGGTGAATGTTTTTTGCAGTTGTATGAAATCAACTTCTGCACAATAGGTACTAATTAATTCTAATGCCAACGGCTCATCGTCTATAGCAATACATTGTATCATGTTAATTGAATATTTAAATGAACAGTATAATTTTCTTTTGTATCATCGGTGTGCAAAGTATGTTTGTCTGCATATAAAAGCATTAATCTCTTCTTTGTATTATCCATGCCAATGCCTGATTTCTCTTCGTCTCTGAGAATAGTATTGTATTTTTTATTTTCTACGAATAAATCCAGGTGAGCATCTTTTATGGTGATGTGAATTTTAATTGTACAGTTATCTTCCGTACTAATGCCATGCTTAAAAGCATTTTCAATAAAAGGAATTAAAATTAAGGGCGCAATTTTATAATTCTTATGTTCAGCATCAATCAGAAAATCTACTTGAATAGAGTTGGACAGACGCATTTTTTGTAAATCTATGTAATCCGTTATGTATTTTAATTCTTTCTCTATATCAACATAATTGAAATGCGCCTCGTTAATTACATAGCGCATAATAGACGATAAACGCATGATTGCAGGTGCAGTGTTTTCGGATTTTTTAACAGCCAATGTGTAGATGCCGTTCAGCGTATTAAACAAGAAATGCGGATTGATTTGTGCTTTAAGGAAGGATAATTCCGCTTTATATTTTTCTTCTTCGGCTGTTTGCCATTTATCGTACACTCTGATTCCGACAGATAATAAAAAGACAAGAATAAACTTTAACAATAGACTACCCAATAAGATTACACGGTCGCTAAGCATTTCTATACGCGGTGTTTTCTGCACAGGTTTGGGTGGAGCGAGCGGGTTTTCAGAAAACTCAGGAATTCCTTTTACATTCGTAGGAATAGTAGTGTTGGTTTTATCTCTTTCCATTAGTATAACAGCAAAAACAGAAACACCAACAGAAAGCATAATTAAAAGAATAAATGTTGCCAGCTTCTTTTTAAAATAGAATTTTGGTATAAAAATATAGTGATTCAAATAAAAGAAAACTATAGCAATCAGGTTTATTAATAATTGGTCTAAAATAAAAGGGTATGATTCTTTATTGTAAAAGATCGATTTTGGATTAGGTAATAAAGCAATTTGAAACCCTATAAATGCTAACCATCCCAATAAATGGAATAGAAAATAAGGACGTTTGTCTCTCGAGGCAACATTCAATGGCATACCCTAAATTTAGGATATATATTCTGAATCTGCTATAATACAAATAAAAAAGGGTTCACCATTCGGTGAACCCAAGATTTTACTAACCAAATAAAATCCTATAAAATCATTAACCTAATTATTTAGATGCTTTTTTCTTTGCAACGGTTGCTTTCTTAGCAGGTGCTTTTTTTGCTACTGCTTTCTTTGCGGGAGTAGCTGCTGCTTTTTTTGCTGGTGTTGCTGCTTTTTTTACAGGAGTTGCTTTTTTAGGTGCCGCAGCCGTTTTTACTTGTTTTGCAGCCTTGGCAGCAGTTGCTTTTACATTCTTACTCACTTTTTGAACTTCGTTTTCTATTTTCTTTTCCGCTTTCTTTAAGTTCGATTCAAATTTAACAGATGCTTTCTTAACGTCTTTTTCTACTTCATTTGTGAATTTTTCCGCTTTCTTAGAAAATTCTGTAGCTGCTTTTTTTGCTTTTTTCTCTCCCTGATTTACTTGCTCATTCACATATTGAAATACTTTCTCAATTCTTACTTTAGCTTCGTCTACCAGATTTTCCGCTTCAGCCAATACGTTTGCACGAACTTTATCTACATCTACTATCTGATTGATTCTTCCTTTTATTTTTTCACCGTACTCTTGTAAGTTTTCTTTTTGACCATCTACCTGTACTTTCACATCAGCCGTAAGATTCTGAATATTACTTCTTACTTCTTCTACTTTGTCATTAAAGTCTTTTAATAAAGCGTCAAATGCTTGTTGAAATTTTTTAGTTGAATCCATTTTAGTTGTTTTTGATGCTACAAAAGTATATACAACTCATTAATCGAGCGTTACAGTCATATTAAGTATAGTTGAATTATAAGCAGTTGATTTTAAATTACTTCATGTTTATTGCTAATTTCAGGTTAAGAAAAATTGATGTTAGTCAATAATCGGACTGTATTTTGAATATTTATAACAACAATCATGATACTAAAGCACATTTTTTAACCTATCTTTGCCAAAATTTTTTTTCATGCTATTAGTAAATAAAGATATGGTGGTAAGTGTCCACTATGAGTTAAAAGTGGATAACAACGGTGAGTTAGTGACTGCCGATAAATCCAATCCTGAACAGCCGCTGGTGTATATACAGGGTGCAGGTATGTTACTGGCTGATTTCGAAACAAACTTAGCCGGTAAAACAGTAGGTGATACCGTAAGTTTTGTAGTATCGGCTGAGAATGGTTATGGTATACGTAATGAACAGGATATCGTAAGTGTACCCGCTGATAGTTTTAAAGATAAAGACGGAAACATGGATACCAATATGATAAGAGTTGGAAATGTGTTGCCTATGATGGATGATCAGGGGCACCAGTTTCAAGGCATAGTAGTGGAAGTAACACCGGATGCAGTTATTATGGATTTTAATCATCCAATGGCTGGCAAAGAACTGAACTTTACAGTTACAGTAGCGGATGTTCGTCCGGCAACAGCGGAAGAATTAGCACATGGTCATGTTCATGGACCGGGTGGTCATCATCATTAATTGTCATTTCGAGCGTAGCGAGAAATCTTGTTTGAATAGTATACAAGACCTGATATTTTTTTTAAGTATCAGGTCTTTTTGTTAATCTATTTATTATCTTGTAGTGATAATATAAGCTATGAATTGCCCGAAATGCAATGCATTTATTGCAACAGAAGATATATACACGAAAAGTGATATTGCAAAATGTCAGGCTTGTAACAATGTTTTTAAAATATCTGATGCAGTTTCAACACAAAAAAGATTTGATCCTAACTTACCGCCGGAAGGTGCCTGGTATTACAATGATTTTGAGACAACAATAGTTGGAGCAACTACCCGTACTAAGGGAGCAATATTTTTAATTCCATTTATGTTGGTTTGGTCCGGTTTCTCTTTGGGTGGAATTTATGGCACTCAGATAATTAGCGGTCAGTTTAATCCATTCTTGAGTCTCTTTGGTATTCCATTTATAATCGGTACTATAGTTTTTAGCGGTGTCATTCTAATGTCTATTGCAGGAAAAGTAGTGGTAACTTATAACAATATTGAAGGTAAAATATTTACGGGTGTTGGAAAACTTGGGCTGACACAAACTTTTCTATGGAAGGATATTGATGCAGTTGAAGAAAGTATTTCTTCCTTAAAAAAATCATCAGGCAATTCTTATAAAATAAGTTTAAGAGGCCAGCGTAACATTTCTTTTGGCAGGGGTTTGAGTGATGAAAGACGATATTATGTTATCAGTGTGTTGCAAAATTATCTTAAAAATAGAAGATAGAAGTACTATTTTCAAAACAATATTGCATATATTAATTTTGTCTAAATTTACCTAAACCAGTATATATGAAAATCATTTTCCATATAATTATCATTGCAAGCTTAATTTCATGTCAGCAAAAAACAAAAACAACGGTTGTTGAAACAACAACTGAAGTGCAAACAGGAAATATAAAATTGATTCCTGTTGAAACACCTGTTGGAAAATTCAAGGTTTGGACAAAACGTGTTGGAAATAATCCTAAAATAAAAGTGCTGCTGCTGCATGGTGGTCCGGCTTGCACGCACGAATATTTTGAATGCTTTGATAATTTCTTTCCGCAGGAAAATATAGAGTTTTATTATTACGACCAATTGGGTTCATACTATTCGGATCAACCAACGGATACTTCGCTTTGGCAACTGGACAGATTTGTAGAAGAAGTAGAACAAGTGCGCAAGGCATTGAATTTAGAAAAAGATAATTTCTATTTATTAGGGCATTCCTGGGGCGGCATTTTAGCGATGCAGTATGCATTGAAATATAAGGATAATTTAAAAGGCTTGATTATTTCCGATATGATGTCGAGTGCACCAAAATATGGAAAATATGCAGAAGATGTTTTGTCAAAACAAATGGATCCAAAAATTTTAGATACTATTAGGACTATAGAAGCGAATAAAGATTTTGCCAATCCAACGTATATGCGTTTGCTGACACCTAATTTTTACGAACAGCATATCTGCCGTTTTCCGGCGGATGAATGGCCGGACCCGGTGAAGCGTACATTCAAACATTTAAATCAGCTTATCTATACGCAAATGCAGGGACCGAGTGAGTTTGGTATTGCCGGTAATCTGGCAAATTGGGATGTCAGCGATTTATTAAAAAACATCACGACACCAACATTAACCATTGGTGCCAAATACGATTCCATGGATCCTGAATTTATGAAATGGATGGCTGCACAATTTCCGAATGGTTCTTATTTGTATTGTTCAAACGGCAGCCACATGTGCATGTACGACGACCAGCAAACCTACTTCAAAGGTTTGATAAAATTTATAAAAGCAGTAGATAAAGGGGAGAAGAAAGTGGAGCTTAGCGAACCTTGACAGCCTTTGCAATACTGTAGCTAAGTTTACGCTGTTAAGGTTTGAGTGCTTCCAGCATCGCTTTTGCTTTCAGCAAACATTCTTCGTATTCTTTCTCAGCATCGCAATCTATGGTAATGGCACTACCTGCCTGTATGGAAACGTATTGATTTTGCTCGTTGTACAAAATACTCCGTATCACCACATTGAAATCAAAATT
>DAORIK010000064.1:0-14805 GCA_035438465.1 Chitinophagales bacterium
GTTCCGCAATTCGGGCATTTTATTTTATTCTCGCTCATCTTTTAGTCTTTTACTCTTTATTTATTCAAGTTTAAAAATACAACAAATCCGATTATCCAACTTACAGTTAATAAAATCATCGGAAGTAAAAAGCTTATATCTTTTGTTTTATGACGGAATATAAATATACCAAGCCATCCGCCCAAACACCCGCCTGATAGTACGAATAAAAGCAATATTTTTTCTGAAATACGCCACCGATGCATTTTTGCCTTAACTTTATCAATTCCAAACATAATGAATGTCAATACGTTAATCATAATCAGATATGTACAACCAAAAATCGGGATAGCCATTTATTATTAACTTTTATCCGTTAATTTAATGATAAACAAACACAATTTAGTTTAAATTTGCATTCCATTTTTGACATTGCAAGTATAAAAGCAAAATAATGGCTGATAAAAAAAACCACGGCTTACATAAACTTTCCGCAGCAGGCGTACTCATTACATTAGGAATTATCTTCGGTGATATTGGTACGTCGCCAATTTATGTATTAAAAGCAATCATGAACATGGCAACTGGAGGTAATCATGCTATAACGGATGATTTAATTTTAGGAGGTGTTTCATGTGTGTTCTGGACGTTAACTATTATTGTTACCATTAAATATGTAATACTTGCGCTGAATGCAGATAATAAGGGCGAGGGTGGGATTTTTGCGTTATATGCCATCGTACGACGTTACAAAGCAAAGTGGACCATTATTCCTGCACTTATTGGTTGTGCCTCTCTAATGGCAGATGGGTTTATTACGCCGCCTATTTCCATTTCCTCCGCAATTGAAGGATTAAATATTTTATATCCCAATATTCAGACGGTACCGATTGTCATTACAATTTTAATTGCTATTTTCTTAGCACAGCAGTTTGGTACCAATAAAATTGGAAATGCATTTGGTCCGATTATGTTAATATGGTTTACCATGATTGGTGTATTAGGATTTAATCAGATATTGAAATATCCTGAAGTTTTCAAAGCCTTGAATCCAATGTATGCAATAAATCTGGTTGTCCATTATCCCGGAGGAATCTGGTTCTTAGGTGCTGTATTCTTATGCAGCACGGGAGGTGAGGCTTTGTATTCAGACTTAGGGCATTGCGGTAAACAAAATATTCGCGTCAGCTGGGGGTTTGTAAAAATTGCATTACTACTTAGTTATTTCGGACAAGCTGCATTTATTATTAATAACAAAGGAATGGATTTCGATAAAATTTCACCATTCTATGCAGTAATGCCTGCTTGGTTTTTGAAAATAGGTATCGGTGTAGCCACAGTCGCAACCGTTATAGCATCTCAGGCATTAATCAGCGGATGTTTTACGTTGGTAAATGAAGCCATGAAATTGAAATTGTGGCCTAATCAGAAAATCATTTATCCAACTATTGTTCAGGGGCAGATTTATATTCCTTTTATCAACTGGTTTTTATTCTTAGGGTGTTTGGCGGTAGTATTAATTTTTAAAGAATCCAGCAAAATGGAAGCTGCTTACGGGCTGGCAATTTCATTAAATATGATTATGACTACAAGTTTACTGACCTATTATATGTATGTGAAGAGGCAGCCCAAATATTTTATATGGGGTTTCTTGGCTTTTTTTATGTGGATTGAATTTACTTTTCTTACTGCTAATTTGAGTAAGTTCTCACATGGCGGATGGTTCGCAATATTAATAGCAGCCGTTATTTTCGGATTGATGTATTTATTTAAAGAAGGAAAAAAATTACGCAATAAACACATTGAATTTGTGGAGATAAAAGATTATTTAGACGACTTACAAGATCTGCAAAACGATACCTCTATTCCTAAAGAAGCAACTAATCTGGTGTTTATGTGTAATGCCAATGATAAAAAGCATATTGATTCAAATATTATTTATTCCATCTTTAGAAAAAAACCCAAACGTGCAGATACCTATTGGTTTGTACATGTGGATATTACCGGAGAGCCATATGGTGCATCCTATTATGTGGAAACAATCATTCCTAAAAAATGCTTTTTCATTCGATTGAAATTTGGATTTAAAGTAGAACATAAAGTACATGTTATGTTCACTAAAATAGTGGAAGATATGGAAAAACGTAGTGAAATAGATTTGTTGAGTCATTATCCATCTTTGCGAAAACATGGATACCCGGCTGATTTTAAGTACGTGATTCTGAATTCAAAAGTTTCTATCGATAATAAGTTAAACCCAATAGAACAGTTTTTAATTAAGTCTTATAATTTAATTAAATCCATCAGTTTGCCAGCAGAAGAAGATTTTGGTTTGGAAAAAACAAACTGCAGAGTGGAGAATGTTCCAATAAGTATAGCTCAAAAAACACGTATCGAAATCCACAGAGAGGATTAATTTCGCTTCGCAATATTTTAGTATGTGATAAATATCAGTTTATGGCAATTTGTTTTTTGTTAAATTGCAATAAATATCTGCTAAACATTTTGCATGACTTCTGAAATTTGGTTGATTGTTTTAATTGTCATCTCTCTGTCGTTTGATTTTCTAAATGGATTTCATGACAGTGCCAATGTAGTGGCAACAATGATTTCTTCTCGCGCTATGTCCGGAAAGGCAGCGCTTACATTAGCAGCCGTTGCAAATCTGGTCGGGCCTTTTTTATTCGGAGTAGCTGTGGCAAATACAGTTGGCAATGAAGTTGCAGTATCACAGCATATTACCATATCTGTGGTTATTTCGGCACTCCTCAGTGCAAGTATTTGGAACATCGTTACGTGGTATTTCGGCATTCCGGCTAGTTCATCGCATGGTTTAATTGGCGGTATTATCGGTGCTGTTTTAATTGGTTCCGGTCCAAGTGTTATAAAAATGGCCGGCGTATGGAAAATAATTATTGCATTGCTGTTATCACCTGTAATTGGATTCACAGTTGGATGGTTAATGATGCTGATTATTCGTCGTATGTTGAAGAATGCTTCTCCGAAAGCAGATAAAGCATTAAAGTACGGACAAATCCCAACGGCTATTGCGTTGGCATTAAGTCATGGAACCAATGATGCACAGAAAACAATGGGTGTCATCACCATGGGATTAGTAGTACTCGGATTTCAAAAGGAGTTTGTCGTGCATTGGTGGGTAATTTTGATAAGTGCAACAGCTATTGGCTTAGGTACAGCCTTAGGCGGTTGGAGAATCATACACACACTCGGCGGTAAATTTTATCGGATTAGACCAATACATAGTTTCACTTCACAATTATCATCTGCAGCCGTTATTCTTACATCTTCTTTTTTAGGTGGTCCAGTAAGCACTACACAGGTAGTAAGTATGTCCATTATGGGTGCAGGTGCAGGAGACAGAGTCTCTAAGGTACGGTGGGCAGTCTTAAAAGATATACTATTAGCATGGGTGTTGACTGTTCCCGTAACAGCAGTACTTTCGGCAGTCATATATATTATCGTTCATTTCATTACTAAAGTTTAAGTTATGGGTATTTTTAGTTCACAAGACGAAAAAGATGATAAGTTTATTCTACAACTCATCGAACAATCTAAAAAAACACATGCAATAATTGTATTTCTGGAACATTCTCTGGATGATGATAATGCTTCTAAAATTGAACATTTTAAAAACAGTATTGCCGAGATTGAAGAAATCAGAAGAATTCTAATTGATGATCTGCATAATACGTTTATTACTCCTATCGACAGGGAAGATATTTACAACATATCTAATGCATTATATGATATGGTAGATTATGCAATGACAACATCAGAAGAAATGCATATTCTGAAAGTAAAACCTGATAATTATATACGTGATATGATTACGTTAGTGCGCAGGCAAACAGAAGAATTGCTTGCTGCTATGGAACGATTAAGTAAAAATCCGAGAGTAGCAGGAGAGCATACGATGATTGTAAAAGGATTGGAGAAAGAAGTAGAGCAGCATTACAGAAAAGCATTAAGAGACTTATTTGATTCACAACTTGATATTAATATTTTATCTTCTCTCTTTTACAGAAGAGAGGTGTACAGGCATATTTCAAATATGTCTGATAAAGCGGATGCAGCTGCAAATGTATTTGGTATGGTAGTGATGAAGTTGTCTTAGTTATTATTGAATAATGTTGAGAATAAATCATTTTTTTTCTTCATTTATTTGAACAATATGCTGTATTTGTAGTTTTTAGTGCATCAATTTGTATCTATGAAGAATATTTTTCTGGCATTCTTACTGGTGCCACACTTTATTTTTGCTCAAACTGGAGTTCTCGAAGGCCGTGTATATGATGAAATCAATAATGAACCGATTATTGGTGCAAATGTAATTATTACAGGTACTACCTTAGGGGCATCCACCGATGTGGATGGAAATTACAGAATTGAAAACCTGACTGCCGGTTTGTATAATTTGGAAGTATCGTATTTAGGTTACCAAACGCAAACCATCTTTGAAGCAGAAGTTACAAATGCAAAAATCAAGCGCGTAGATTTTGCAATGAAGCAATCCAGCGTTACAATCGACTCCATCGTAATTAAAGCAAATCCTTTTGAACGTAAAGCAGAGTCACCATTGTCACTAAATTCTATTGGTGTAAATGAAATTCAACGAAATCCGGGTGGTAATCGCGATATTTCACGTGCCATCAGAAATTTGCCGGGTATTGCATCTGCATTAGGATTCAGGAACGATTTAATTGTGCGTGGCGGTGCACCTAACGAAAATCGTTTTTATTTAGATGATATCGAAATTCCTACTATTAATCACTTTGCTACACAAGGTGCCAGTGGTGGAAGCAATGGTTTACTCAATGTAGATTTTATCAATAATGCTGATTTTTATACAGGTGCATTTCCTGCAAATCGTGGAAATGCATTGAGTTCTGTATTACAGCTCACCCAACGCGAAGGCAGAAAAGACCGCGTGGGCTTTACATTTACTTTGGGAGCCAGCGAAGCAGGTATAACACTGGAAGGACCAATGACTAAGAAAAAGAAAACAACTTTCTTGCTGAATGGAAGATATTCTTATTTGCAAGGCTTGTTTAAAGCATTCAAATTGCCGTTTTTACCTACTTATTCTGATCTGCAATTCAAAGTAATGCATAAATTCAATAACAAACATGATTTAACCTTCATCGGTGTGGGTGCATACGACAAGTTGAGATTGAATTTGTCACAAGATAAAACAGACGAACAGAAAATATTATTACGCTTACTGCCTATACAAAATCAATGGAATTATACTGTTGGAGCACGCTATCGTTATTTTATGGAAAACAGTTATTTAATTGTAGTACTGAGCAGAAGTATGTTTGGAAATCAGATTTTTAAATATCAGGATAACAATTCATTAAATCCTCGTTTATACGACCTGAACTCTACGGAGGCAGAAAATAAACTACGCATTGAGCATGTGATTCGTAAAAAAGGATATAAAATTATTTATGGCGGAAACTATGAATATGCAAGATATACGACTACAACACAACTCACGAGAAATGTTGATTCTTCAACCATCAGCATTAATTATGACTCTAAATTAAAAATGCAAAAATATGGTCTATTCTCGCAAGTCAGCAAAAGCTTTTTTGAAGATAAACTGAGTTTAGCATTAGGTGTTCGTTTAGATGGAACGAGTTATAACAAAAATATGGCAAATTTATTCAATCAGGTTTCACCTAGTTTTTCTGCATCGTATGCCATCAATAAAATGTTTTCACTGAATTTCAACACCGGCTTATATCATCAGCTTCCTACATATACTACTTTAGGTTTCAGAGATAACAACGGTAATTTGGAAAATAAAAATAACTTGAAATATATCAGAAACGTTCAGGTTGTCGGTGGTGTTGCTATGACCACAACCACTAATACAAAAGTTTCGGTGGAAGCATTTATGAAACGATATTACAATTATCCGTTGCTTATTAACAAAGGAATTTCGTTGGCAAACCTTGGAGGAGATTTTGGTTGGGTTGGCGACGAACCAGCGCAATCTACATCGAAAGGTAAAAGCTATGGGGTGGAAATTGCCGTGCAACAAAAATTATACAAGGGTTTGTTTGGTATTGCATCTTATACCTGGTACAGAAGTTTATTTACAGATTCTTCCGGTAGTTTTAAACCAAGCAGTTGGGATAGTCGCCATATTTGTAACATTACTATTGGCTACAAAATAAAGCGCAATTGGGAAATTGGTGTTAAATGGACGATACAAGGCGGTTTACCTTTTACGCCATACGATACGGCTAATTTAGCGAGAACAGAGATTTGGAATGCAACCAATGGAAACCCGATTTTTGATTATTCACAACTGAATACGCAGCGAACAAAACCAATTCATTCAATGAATTTACGCGTTGATAAAAAATGGTTTCTGAAGAAAATAAATATCAATCTGTATTTGGATATTCAGAATTTGTATTTAAGCAAGCAACCCGGACAAAACTTTATAGATTTGGAAAGAGATGCGGATGGTAATGCAATCTATCAGGATGCAGAACAAACACGTTATCGTTTGAGAGAACTACAAAACAATAATGGTAATATTATTCCATCAGTTGGTTTGGTATTAGAGTTGTAAGTGGGATGGTTTGTATGAAAACGTAAGTGGATGTGAATGCAAAATAGCATTAACTAAATTTGTTCTCTGCTTCTTTATATGTGAAAACAAAGATCACCAAGAGTAAAAATACAACAACAACACTGGTGGCGAAAATCTCATTTAAAATTCCATGTTGCATAAATGCGGCAATGCATAAACCAAAACAGACAACACAAAAAAAGCCTATAATTTTGTGAAATGTCTTTCCACTAAAAAAGAAAGTAGAGAATAGTAAAAAAGTGGATGCAATAGAACTCCATTTCAACCATGTACATAAACTCAGTAACGATAAATGTACTTCATACAGGTTAAAGCTCGAAATCGGATTGATTTGATTGAAATCGATGTTTCGTTTTACTACTAAATGATATATCTGATAATTTTCCATTGCATCAGCAATCAACATAATCATGCAGAAAAACATGGCAAAATACATTGCCTTTGTTTGAGTAATTTTTTTAATACCAACAGCAATATATAGCAACAAGCAACTGTATAGTACCATAAATATATAATCGATATAATTTCCAAGAAGCATATTTGATTCATAGGATGCGACATCCGCAACCTTAAAGAAATTCATAATTTCCTGTTTGGTTTGAATAAATTCAAAAGCGATAATTGGTGTATAGAATCCAGCAGGCAAATTGTTTTCAGCTTTCGGATTGATAATCAGAAGCGAAACGGCACAAACTAATAATGCTATTCCGAGGATGCGTGCTGTTTTGAAGGCTGAGAGATGCATATTTATTTTTCCCTTTTATTCAATTCATCTCTGATAGCCGCTGCTTTCTCATAATCTTCGTTAGCTAACGCATCGTTGAGTAATTTTTCCAGCTCTTTATAAGTATAAATTGTATAATCAGTTTTTTCTTTACCGGAAGCAGCAACTGCTGAATATTCTTCCAAAGGCTCCTCGACTTCAGATTCAGGTTCCTCCATCAAAACAATTCCCGAAGTTTCCAGAATATTTCCATAGATATAAATCGGACAGCCAAAACGAATCGCCAAAGCAATGGCATCTGAGGTTCGTGAATCAATTTCATGTTCTTCACCGTTGAAAATACAAATCAGTTTAGAATAAAAAACGCCGTCCATTAAATTCGTAATCACCACCTCGCTCAAAAAAATGTTGAAGGTATCCATCATTGTTTTAAATAAGTCGTGTGTAAGAGGACGGGCAGGCGGCATATTTTCTAAAGCAACGGCAATAGCCTGCGCTTCGGCAGCACCAATTACAATTGGCAAGCGACGTTTTCCTTTCACTTCACCAAGCACCACCGCATAAGAATGATGCTGGGTAAAACCCTGCGTAATATTGATGATTTCTAATTCAACTTTTTTCACGTTGTAAAGATAAAAATTTTGAGTCAGAAATGGCGACACGTTTTCCACCAATCAACAAAAAAACCATCGAAATCTCGATGGTTTTATATCTAATCACTAATTACTGATTACTCATCACTCATTAATGCTGACTTGCTTTCAACGCTTTCACTGCTGCGGTCAGTTTCGGTACGATTTCAAATAAATCACCAACGATACCGTAATCAGCTGCTTTGAAGAAAGGTGCTTCAGGGTCTTTGTTAATCACCACGATACATTTAGACTGATTCACACCGGCCAAATGTTGTATCGCACCTGAAATACCAATAGCAATATATAAGTTCGGACGAATGGCCACACCGGTTTGTCCTACGTGCTCATGGTGAGGTCTCCAGTGTACATCCGCTACCGGACGGGAACAAGCAGTGGTAGCACCTAATGCTGCTGCTAAGTCTTCTACAATTCCCCAGTTTTCCGGACCTTTCATACCACGTCCCGCAGAAACTACTAACTCAGCTTCCGGAAGTGGAGCCACATCACCTGTTTGACGAGAAACTTCTTTCACTGTAACACGGCTTGCAGCAGGAGCGATGCCTGATACCTCAACAGCAGCAGCACCTTCACCTTTTGTAGCACCAAATGAATTTGGAACCACTGCTACTACTTTAACAGCTGTTTCTACCTTTACGTAAGCAAATGCTTTTCCGGAGAATGCCGCTTTTTTTACTACAAAATCAGCATCCGGTAAACCAACAGCACCTGAAACGATACCTGCTTTCAAGCGAGCCGAAACAACCGGAGCAACTGCTTTGCCGGTTAATGTTTGTGAGATAACAATAGTATCTGCACTCAAATGTGTTGCAACATCCGCAATTGCTTTTGCATAAGCACTTGCATCGAAATTATCGAAACCTGCATTGTTTGCATGGATTATTTTTTTAGCACCATAGATACCTAAGGCACTTAAAGATGCATCATCAATGGTACCTAATGCTAAACCAACAGCTTCTTTACCTGTTTGGCTTGCGTATTTTGCGGCATAAGAAGCAGCTTCAAAACTTGCTTTCTTTACCTTGCCGTCTGCTATTTCTACTAAGAATAAAATTGCCATAACTATATTTGTTTTGCTTCTTCGTGTAATAATCGGATTAATTCTTCAGGATGATCTGCTGAAACCATTTTGCAGGCACCTTTTGCCGGTGGCAATTCATACTTCACTACAGAAGTTAAAGAGCCAACGCCTTGCGGAGCAACAACATTTAATGGTTTTGTTTTAGCACTCATGATACCTTTCATATTAGGAATACGAGCTTCAGCCATTCCTTTTGCGCAAGAAATTACGAATGGAACATCTACTGATAAAACTTCTTTTCCACCTTCAATATCTCGCTCGATAGCAGCAGTGTTGCCTGCCATATCTAATTTAGAAGCGTAAGAAATAAAAGGCAAGTCTAACAATTCAGCCAACATGCCTCCTAAGTTAGAACCATTGTAGCTGATGGTTTCTTTTCCTAATAAAATCATATCATAGCCACCGGATTTTGCCACTGCTGCAATTTCAGAAGCAATTGCAAACGAATCAGCGTCTCCGGTTACATCAATACGGATAGCATCATCTGCACCAATCGCCAGCGCTTTACGGATTACCTGGTCGTTTTCTGCAGGACCCACATTTACTACGGTTACATTGCCGCCATTAGCTTCTTTCAATTCTAATGCACGTACCAATGCGTACCATTCATCGTAAGGGTTCAAAATCCACTGTACTTTATCGTTGTTGAACTTAGTGTCATTGTCCACAAACGAAATTTTGGTAGTAGTGTCAGGAACCAAACTTATACATACTAAAAATTTCATACCTTTAATTTTTTAAATTTGTTTCGATTAATTCGGAATGCTAATTTACTTCATTTTACTTAATTCAATGCATGCATTCAATTAGAATAGAACGTTTAAAATCGTTAATTGTTGAAAACCCAAACGATACCTTTGCCTTATTTGCCTTAGCGAAAGAATACGAGAAAATAGGTGAACTGGAGAATTCTGTACAACTATTTGAAAAACTGTTAGTTATAGACTCTAAATATGTTGGTGCGTATTATCATTTAGGCAAAACTTATGAACAATTAGACGAAGTTAAAAAAGCATTAAATATTTATGAAGCAGGTATAATCATTGCTCAAGAATTAAAAGATACACATGCATTAAGCGAACTGAAGAATGCGAAGATGAATTTAGAATTAGAAATGTAAATCTTGCATTATCTAACCAAAATAATAGAAGATGTTAAAAATAAGAAATATGAAGAGTAAAAGAAATATACTTATTTTATTCAGTTTGATATTGGTATCAAATTTGTCACAAGGACAGGTTGCTGCATTTTATAGTGTAAGCTACCTTGACGCATATTACCGTAATTATGCACATAAAACATTAAAAACAAACAAGGTAAAATCAGTTGAAATTACTAAGGATGTTTTTGAGGAAGATAAGAAGTTAAATGATAAATATAGAGCCAAACTATATTTAGATAGCTTAGGTAAAGTTTTGAAATATGAACTATATAGTAATAAAGATAAAATAAAAAAGACAAGTTTTTTTGTTAATCTCATTTCACAAAAAAAACTAATTGAAAAGATAAAAAATATGGAATTTGTTTACGTATGTGACGATGAAATAAACGATATGAATCTCATTAAAACTCTTTCTAAGAATAAAATAAAAGAAGTTGAAATTATAAATGATTCATTTGTAACTTATTATAATATAAAGAGAAATAACTTACAACTTCTTGAAAGTTATAAGTTAGATACTTTAGGTAGAGATAAGCAAATCACTTTTGTGAAAAATATTGATAATGTAAAAGATACAATAGTAATTAATTATGACTTTGATTCTGAAAATAAGGTATTCAAATCCTTTTTATTTTTTAATAAGGAAAAAATTTTGGTAAGCACAGGAGTTTTAAATGAAAATAAGCAGATTATTAAAGAAAATTTTTTTTGGCTAAGGTATGTTGATATCAATAATGATAATATAAAGGATATTTCTCCGATAGTTACAATTGAATATGCTGTTGATCAAAATGGATTGATTCATATGCATAAAGAAACAAGTAAAATGATGAATAATTTCTCATTTACAATATCCAACAATAAAATATCTGATAAAGATAAAACGGAAATAAAATTAAGGAAAGAAATAACCAAGATGAGATATGAATATTACAAGTAATATTTCCTGAATCAGGAATCTTTTCTTAAATTTATTTATCTAAAACAAAAACTATGACAGAATTAGAAATTGGCATCAGCAAAGTAGAAGGTGCTATTAAAAAGATGAACGTAGATCCCGCATTGTGTAAAGGCGAAAAAGTCGGACAATACAACATGGTTCAAGGCTCCATTTCCATTTGGATTGATGTCTGGCATATCGAAAAAGAAAACAGAGCTTATTTTCAGGTAATGGCTCCCATTATGAGTCTGGCAAATGTAAGCAACAAACTCGGTTTGTATGAAGAACTGTTAACCGTAAATGATACCTTATACAATGTTGCATTCACTATCTACAATAATAATGTCTGGTTAAAATCTATCAGAGAAGTACATGGTCTTGACGAAGATGAAGTAGTTGCCCAAATTCGGCGAATAGGAACTTACGGTGACCAATACGATGATGTGTTCAAACAAAAATACGACACCACTTATCAGTCACCCGGCGTAGCAGGCAGGCCGCCGCAATAATACATTCACAATTCATCGAAGATGAACCTATGTTCATCTGTTGCATTCTATTGTAGCAATGTCTGTCAAATAAATGTAAAGAAACATACAGACTGATATTGCATTTATTTGTTTTTTCTATGTTTCTATGTGTTTAAAAAATTTGACAAATTTATTTTATTCTAAGCATTTTTATTATTGTATTTTTGATTTGTGATTTCGAAAATCCAGAAATATATCGCGCAGAACAATTTGTTCAATTCCGGCACACCTGTATTAGTCGCTTGCAGTGGCGGCGTAGATTCTATGGTCTTGTGTGATGTATTACTGAAACTGAATTACAAGATTGCAATAGCGCATTGTAATTTTCAACTGCGTGGCAAAGAAAGTGATGCCGACGAGAAATTTATTTCCGATTATGCAATACAACATCACTTGCCTTTCCATGTTGTAAAATTTAATACCAAAGATTTTAAGGAAGGAAAAACTATTTCTACACAAATGGCAGCGCGCGCATTGCGCTACAACTGGTTCGAGCAAATCCGTAAAGAAAACCACTACCATAGTATTGCCACCGCTCATCATTTAGACGATCAGCTTGAAACGATTTTATTAAATATGACCAAAGGCACCGGTATCAAAGGGCTGACCGGTATGCAGCCTAAAAACGGTTACATTATTCGTCCGCTTTTGGAAATTTCCAGACAGGAAATTCTCAACTATGCAAATGAAAACAAGATTCAATTCAGAGAAGACAGTTCCAATGCTTCCGATGATTATCAGCGCAATTTAATCCGTCATCAGGTGGTGCCGCAGCTGCAAAAAATAAACCCTTCTTTGCCTTTAACATCCATGCAGTTTTTAAACAGAATGAATGATTATGAAAATCTGGTGGAAGCGCAATTATCATCCGTTAAAAAGAAATGTTACTCAGAAAAAGGTGGAATTGCTGAAATTAAAATGGGATTCATTAAAGCACATAAAGCCGGACAAACTATTTTATTCCATTTGCTGAAAGAGTTTGGATTTAATTCGGATGTAGTGCAAAATATGTTGGAGGTAAATGAATCCGGTAAACAATTTTTTTCAGATACACATCGAATGGTGATAGACAGAAAAAGTTTGTTTATTGTACCCAAAAATATTGAAAGAGAAAATTATTTATCGTTTGACAGTATTCCGAAGCAAATAATTTTCAATAATTATAAAATCCAGTGTTCTTTGGTTCCTGTAAGTGAACTCAATATCAAGCCATCTGATCGATACGCATATTTTGATGCAGATAAGATTGAATTTCCGTTGATGATTCGTTATTACAAAGAAGGCGATTATTTTTATCCGTTCGGAATGAGTAAACAGAAAACACCCGGAAAAGTGGGTAAGAAGAAACTTTCTAAATATTTTAAAGACGAAAAATTTTCTCTGTTTGATAAAGAAAATACTGCTGTTTTATTTTCGGGTGAAAAACTCATTTGGTTAGTCGGTCACCGCATCGATGACCGTTTAAAAGTTACAGGAAGGACGAAGATGGTTTTGAAATTAGTTTTGATAGATAATGAAAAATAAAAGCGCAGTTTTTCTATGTTTTACTAATACAAACGAATAGAATTGTATTGTCTGATAATGCTGTAAAAATTTATTTCTATGTGCCTATGTGGTTAAAAAATAATCGTACATTGTTAATCGTAAATCGTTCATCATAATGTCAATTTTCAAATACGGCACTGATTCCCTCACAGTTGCAAAGGCAATTCAATTGTCTGAAGGAAAACTAAAAGGTGTTATAGACGATATTGCCAAACAAAAGATAAATCAGTCACAGCAATATGTTAATCAGATTGTAAAAAACAATAATACTGTCTATGGAATCAATACAGGTTTTGGTATTCTTTCCAATAAAAAAATATCGGAAGAAGATACACGAACACTGCAATATAAAATACTGCAGTCACACAGCGTAGGCGTTGGAAGCCCTATACCAAAACAAATCGCTAAGCTGATGCTGATTACAAAACTGCAGGCACTGGCACAAGGGTTTTCAGGTGTGCAGTTGTCTACCCTGGAAAGAATTTTATGGCATATTGATAACGATGTTATTCCGGTGGTTCCCGAAAAAGGAAGTGTTGGCGCAAGCGGTGATTTGGCACCCTTAGCGCATTTATGTTTGCCATTGATTGGCCTGGGCGAAGTCTTTTATCAGGATAAAATCATTAAATCAAGTGAATTTTTTCAGAAAGAAAATTTGCAAGCTATTTCACTTGGACCAAAAGAAGGTTTAGCATTAATAAACGGAACGCAATTTATTTTATCGTATGCAATTGCCGATATACAACGCATGCATAATTGTCTCGAGGTAGCCGATATTATTGGAGCGATGAGTCTGGAAGCCTTGCAAGGAACCAAATCACCATTTGATGAACGATTACATCATTTGCGACCATTTAAAGGTAATCAATTAGTGGCGCAACGACTGCGTTTGCTGCTGCAAAATTCTGAGATTATGAATAGCCATGAAGATTGTGATAGGGTACAAGATCCTTACAGTTTGCGTTGCATGCCGCAGGTGCATGGAGCATCCCGAAACGCCTGGCTGCATCTGAAAGAACTCACAGAAATCGAAATCAATGCAGTAACGGATAATCCGATTATTTTTAATGCCGATGATACGATTAGCGGTGGTAATTTTCACGGACAACCATTGTCTTTGCCTTTAGATTATTGTTGTTTTGCAGCATCTGAGTTGGGGAATATTTCCGACAGAAGATGTTATTTATTATTAGAAGGAAAATTTGGATTACCGATGCTACTGATGAGTGAAGTGGGTTTGAATTCCGGTTTTATGATTCCTCAATATACAACGGCAGCTTTGGTAACTGAAAATAAAACCTTATGTTTTCCGGCGAGTGCAGATAGTATTCCCACCTCCTTAGGACAAGAAGACCATGTAAGTATGGGTAGTATCAGCGGAAGAAAACTATACCAGATTTTAGATAACCTGGAATACATTTTAGCGATAGAACTAATGAGTGCTTGTCAGGCGATAGAATTTCGTCGTCCTTTAAAAAGCTCAGCCTTACTCGAAGCTGCCCATGATTTTGTTCGTCAAACCGTTTCTTTCGCCAATGAAGACAGAATTTTCGCCGATGA
>DAORIK010000065.1:0-11270 GCA_035438465.1 Chitinophagales bacterium
TGCTATCTCAAATAATAAGTCATCATGGTTTTTTACTTCCCATGTTTGAGGCTTTCTGATAATCAATGTAGACTTACCACCCTCTAATAAAGACTCTACAAAAGATAATATTGTTTCAGATACCCGTAAAACGTCATCGACTATAAATGTAACTAATGTTATCTTATTCATTAAGTCATAACGCTTAGCCTCTGCTGCCTGATTTGTCATGTTCTGTTCTAATGTAATACATAGCTCGTTTGCAACATAGGTCAAGTATTCTTTAAAGTTTTCAGTTATATATCTCAAAGCGTCTATCGGTGGTACAACATAATTTATCGGCTGTGCAATGGTTTTTGTTGAATCGTCTAAGAACGAACCCGACATTTCATAAACAAAGTCACCAAATGGATTTGTATCTTTCTGATAACCTGTGCCATCACAAACAGTACATTTAGTTCTGCTTTCACCAATGCCACAATATCCATTTTCACAACCATGTGCTGTACATTTAGCCTGAAATCTGTATTTAATTGGAAAATTATTCCGTGCTTCTATTACTTGTTTATCTGACATAGTAGCCACCATATAACAAGCAAAAGAGATAGCACCATAATAATCAGAAACGTTATATTCAAACTTATTATTATCTGAATCAAAATCTGTCATCGTTGCACCACCTATACTTACATACGGTGTCTGTCCTAAATCATGTGTATAGTAAGGATATTTTACATAAACAACAGATTGTTCATTTGTCTTGCGTTCGGGTATTGTAAGGTAGTAATATTTTTTATCAGCCTCAATATAGTAATCTGCCGAATGGTCTTTCCCGTCAATTATTTCATAAACCCATTTTCCAGCCCTTACCTTTAAGTTATTCTCTGTACTTTCTATTACATCATAATAGTTAATATAAAGGATATCTACGTTAGGACTTTTATTAGATGTATCGAAAAATGGTATTCCGTTTTTGGTTTCATCTTTTGTATTTGAAAATCCATTATCAAAACGTTTCTCAAAATCAAAATTTACAATAGGAACTAAAACAGCATTTGGGTCTTTCTGTCTTTCCTGTGAAATGTAATTAAACAACCAGTCCCGAATTGATAAATATCTGTTATTTACAAAGTACTTTTCATCTCTTAGCCATGTTTCCATAGCTTTTGAATTTGTTATTATCTGAATATCTGCCTTATTTAAAACCTGCAAATAATCATTCATAGCCCTGCGAAATAAAGATACCTGTATTGGATAGTAGTTTTCTAAACGATAGTCTAAAGTCCAGTTATCTTTGCTTTCTAATGGTCTTCGCTTTTCAAGAATATCTTTAGGTGTCGTTCCATTGAATACGACTTGGCTCAAATTAAAAACCTCTCTCTTTTTTTCGAGAGAGGCTTCTATTTCCTTATTTTTTCCCTTTTTAGCCATTTGAGTTATTATACTCCGTGACCCCCTGATGTATTAGCGTTGCCTGCAAATATAGCGTCAATTAATGCCTGACTTGGTGCAATGATAGCATAACAAACATCAATCATGTCTAATGTAATCTCAAAGTTTTTAGACATCAAACCATCTTCAGGATTGTCATCCCAACTTTCAAGTAAAGATATTTCAAGACCCGGATTAGTGCCTGTTGTATATGCGTTTGAGTAGTAAAGATTGCCATCGCATCCTAACCAAATCAATCTATAAGCATTAAATGAATCATTCAACTGACACATGAAATCAGCGTCCGCAAAAGTATCATTGTCGTATTTAAAAGTCTTAAACGTTAAGACTAATGTTTTTTCTGTGATAACCTGCTCTTTACATCCTATTTTCACATTAGATGTATTTGGTTTCCCGAATGAGCCTAACCCGCTTGGAGTACGAATCAATGCACCAGCAATCCCACGTATTGTGTCCCATTCTGAAGATGATGTAAGAGATGTAACCGTTTGACTACATTTAATAAAAGCAAGTTGCTGAATACCTGCCTGTCTTGTGTTTAATTGGTTTTTACAGTTTAAGAGCGGTAAGTATTCTACTGGAAATCCCGTACCACATGGATTGCATTCTGCCATCTTTATTTATTTTTTTGTTTTATTAATTTTGTGGTTTTCTTTAGGAGTTTCAAAGTGTTCTATCAATTTTTGTCCATCACTATCCGTTATCTGCTTACTTTCCGAAATAAAAGTGCCTCTCCAATCTTTCCCTGTTTTCGTTTCCAATATTTCGTTAAATTCGTAAGTATATATTTTTGATGGATTTATTAATTTTATTAATTTCGATAAAATTTCTAACTTCATGTACAAATTTATTACTATCTTTATAATCACAATTCGTTTTTTTGCAACAAATTGAATTAATAAAAACGCTAAAATTAAAATTTTCAAACACCCGTTTGAAAAATTACAGACAGTCATTTTACCGCTCTAATAATGGTATTTATTGTTATCGATTACAGAATCATTTTATAAATTGCAGAAATGTTCTAATCTCTGAACTCGATAGCCTAATAAATGAAAACGATATAGACTTAGCAAATCTTAAACATTACGGATTATTGAGATGTATAAAGACAGAAAAATACATAGAATTTAATATGTATTTCTTAGAAAACTATATTGAATCTAATTTCAAACTGAAGACAGAAACTATTGATAAAATGTTAGATGCTATAAATTTAATAGACGAATGTATTAACAGCAACAATTTGTAATAATAACTTCACTTCCACTTTCAACCAATTCAATGCGTCCTGAATATTTTTTACCCTCTGGCTTTTTAGCTAATATAGAATCACTATCTTGTTTATAATAAATTCCATCTATTGTAATATATTTATGTATAAATGCACGCTGTAAAGTTCTAAAAAAAGATTCTGTATAAATACCGATATTAAATTCTTTTTTCTCTAAGCTATAATCATAGATAAGTTCTAAAGACCCATCACTTAGAGTATTTACAACCCTATCTTTAGAGTCTAATGGCTGACTGACTTCATATCCTTTCACATATACATCATTAACGAATGGTAAATTAGCATAATCTAAGTTTCCAAACATACAATCATTCCACCATTTAAGACGAAATAAATTAGACGTTAAGCAGTTAGTTCCCGTTATACTTTCATACATTATTGAAGTGAAAGTATTACTTTCATCATCTGTCAATACTATCTGCCACTTACCTGTATTAAATAGTCCATTCGGCAAACTGCCTGTATTCATTGTGATAAGTGAATTATAAAGGTCGTTATACTCCTCTGTGAACGTTACATTTTCAGTAGTACATCCAACAATATCAATATTTTCTAATCTTGCTATTGTTTCTATTTTAACCGAATTAAAACAAAATCCAACTTGTGAATCTTCTATCTCACTTCCTATTGCGTCTATTAAAAATTGAAATGTATAGGAAGTTGGCGGTGTAACTCCTGTTGTATAATTGAAAGTAAGCGTATTTGTTCCTGCTTTAGCAACCGCACTAAGCGTATCAATTAACCCGAAAGTATTATCTCTTATATATAAATACAACGTTATTTCCGTTGAAAATGAGTTAGTAAAATTGATTGTGAATATCATTCTTTTATTTGCAGATATGACATGATTTTCAGTCCAAATACTTGGCGTTCCTGTTGGTGCATTAGAATTTGGTTGTTCATCTAAATTGCTTATCTGAAAAAAGCAAATTTTGTTAGCTATTGGAATAAAGTTATCCATTTGCCATGTTGCAGTACCTACACCCTCTGTTATCGTGTTTTGATAATAGACAGTATCATTAGTCGTTACTTGCGTATCTTCAGGAAACCCATAAACTGTTATAGAGTTTCCACCGTTATCTATTGCAGATATTCCAAACTGATTTAATATAGTATTTAAAGTGTCAACATAATCAAGCGCACTTTCAAATTTAACTAAATTAAAATTTCCATATTCAACCACCTCATATCCTGGTGGGAAAGTGGTATCTATTGTAAATAAATAACAATAAGGAGTTCCCTCATAGATAAAAGAAAATGAATTTACCCATCTGTCCTCATTTATTATATCTATATCGAATGTGATACCGTAGTATAAACCTGTCCCCGAACCGCTCCCCAAAGAACCTAATCCGACCCATATTTGCTCCATTGGCAATGCAATATTATTGCCATTGAAATTCTCATTAACAACTTCGGTAGGAGTGAAAGCTACTTGAAATTTCTTTTCGGCTGTTGTGTCTATTTGCACAATATCACAACCTCCACACTTAGGCTCTGTGTATTCTGTTAACCATTGATATTTAGGAACAAAACTCATTTAGCTTAATTTTATATACCATGTATCCGCAGGTATTGCGGGAATTGTTATAATTATTGATGTTGGCATAGGCATACCTATAAATACAGGTTGAACAGGTATTGTTATATAATCTGCTCCATCCTTATAATAAACCTCAATATTAGGAGGAGCAGTTCCAAATTTTGACCAGTCATCATAAACAAGTGTTTTAGTTGCCACACCTGACATTGCAAGTATCTTAGGTGTGCAACAGGTAGGTGTAGTTCCCATTGGTGTGTAAGTTGATGAATTAAAAATATCTATTCGCATAGTAAAACAGTCGTACATAGAATCCCCAACAAAATAAAAAAATCTTGTACCGTCAGGATTAAATATTTTCAACGTTAAGTCCGTATTTTCGGGGAATAAGGTTAAATCTAATTCTACCGTTTCACCTGCCGTTCCCTCTTGTGAGAACTTAAACCTGAATTGTGTTTCAAATTCTATCTTATGCGTTCCATTTTGTTCATATTCAAAAGGCAATTGAATAGTATCACAACTATCAAAACAACCTAAATCGTATGTATTTGTACAACAAGCCATATTATGCTATTTTTCTAAAAATTAAAAGTCCGTTACTAACTACTGATATTAAAATAAACAAATCAAAAAAGTGAACTGATAAAAAGTAAGTTAACACACCTATCCATACCATAGTACAAGTTTGACACGCACCTAATGGCTTTCCTATCCACTTATTTTCAATTATTTTATACCACCAATGCAATATCATTCCATCGTCTAAACAAAGGAAATAAAGCAACCCGAACGCTGCTGACGTTTCAGCCAAAAATACGATATTTATAATTTCTAACAAGGACATACTAAATCTTCACAATCATTAATAAATTCTTCTGTGCTATCAAATACTATTTTAAGTAAACAAGCATCCTTTATGTCTAAATTTTCTTCAGTTTTTACAGTTTCAAAGTCGTACTTTATAGATTTTATAGTCGTTAATCTTTGATTAAGTTGACTAAGAACTTTAGCACGAACAGAATCTATCGTATAAGTATTCACAAAATCAAAATAGACAAATGCATATTCTTTTGTTATCGTGTATCTGTATTCGTCACATTCTATTTTTTCTCCTTTATTTGCAACCTCAAAGCCAGTCTCACGGATATATGCACCATGTGAACCAAATTTAACCTCGCTAAATGGTGCGCAATTGCCTATAATCAACTTTTTACCTTGCAATTTTGCAATTCCTTGTACAGTAAATGGTAAGTCTATGTTAAACATTTCCGAATGCCTTTTTAATTTCTCTTAAAATAGTTTTACCAATATAATCAACTGCTGTTTTTTGCTCTTTTGCGCTCGCATAGAATACCTTTTTACCTCTTTTTCTTTCAAATCCACGCCCTTTATTTTTACTAAGTTCGTTTTTGAATCTTATTTGATAATTATCTGGGCTTATAACAACTTGCATACCATTTAAAAGCAATTCTCCTGTATATTGTAAGTTTATTTCGTTTGTAGGTCTTCCCTGTATTGCCCTTAACTCTTTATAACCGCCTTCTAAAATATAAAGATGCTTATCGCCAATTGTCCTCCACTTACTCTCTCCTTTTTTCTTCTTTTGCGCATTAAAAAAGGTATTCGCATTCCCTTTATTAATAAATGATTTTGCACCTATTAAAGTCGGAGTTGTTGAATATTGACCTAACTTAGTTCCGTTTACATCTAAATGCTCTTCAAATATACGCTCTTTAATATCTGTTTCTAAATTGTAAATAGCCTTAGTAAATGTATCATTAACAAGGTCATCAAACCCCGCAATAAAAGCATTTATCTTATCTGATTGCTGTTGAGGTGTCAATTTCTTACAACTTTTATTGAACTCGGTCTTACACTCCGAATTATTGGTTTAATATTATTTTTTACTACAATTTTTGGTGCTACTTTCTTTTGACCACATGATGAACAAGCCATAATAATTATTTTTAAGGTTTCATTCCCTGATATGTCCAACCTGATGTTCTGCATTGCATACAACATTTACAAGTTGGCTTCGGAATGTTTAATTTGTTTAATGCAATTTGATACTGTCCTAATGCTTTATTTATAACCTCTGAAACTACTATACTACGATAATCAGAATCATAATAAACCATCATTGCTATTGCTTTTCCAGCTTCGGAGTTTACATAGTTTGAAAATATATCAGTAGTATGAACTTTAAACCAAAACTTGCCTAATACTTTGTAAATTACAATAGGTGCTATTAAATCAACATACTTACAAAGATGTACCAACTTGTTACACCTTACCTGAAATGTTAAAACAAAAGGCAATACGTTATCATTTTTTGTTATTGTGTACCATTGAACACCCTCACATCTGCATTCTGAATTATCTGTCCCTAACCAAACAACACCCTCTGTAATTACTTTAATACTAAATTCATTATTTACAAAATCATTTATGGCTAATTCGATAACACTATTGTCATCAGGTGTATCATAATACAATTCACTAACTGTTGTACCCTGTATTAATTGAATAGTTGTTACTCCGCTCTCTTTTACATAAACATTCAATTGAGACAGATAAAATGAGCCTAATTCACATTCGTCATCCAATTCAAAAGATACTGTTTTTGTTCCTGTAAAAGAATCTGAATAATCCATATCGGTTACAGTAACATCGTTTAGTATTTTATTTGCATCCATTCCATCAAATGTTATATCTGCAAATGTTTCTGTCCACGACTGGCTAATCAATTTATCAAGCATATCTTTTGCATTGACAAACTTATCATCTGCCACTTTAGATGCTGAATTAAGGCTAATTCCATAATCATCTAAGTAATACCGAAAAGTGTTACCACATGAACGATAGCCGAGTATATTTAAAGTACAATCCATATTTTAAAAATAACGTGAGGTCTGAATTTTAAGGCTCAACTCCCTCACGGGTATTTAAAAGAAAACCTAAACAAATTTAGGTTTTATGAATTGTTGGTATTTCGTTTTTTTGTAATAAAAAACCGCATCTGAAAAGATGCGGTACAAAAACCTAAAACAATGAAATATAATCTTTTTGTAATTGACAGATAAAATGCGGAGTGTTTCACAACAATCCGCACCGTACTAACATGAAACTATTATCTAAACCGATACAATATTAAACAATATTTATGAATTATGCAATAGTTTTATTTAGATTAATTCTAAATAGTAAATATCTATTGACAATATGATTTATTTATGTATATCTTTACATAAAAAACAATGGAATTAATAGACAAAAAGTTAGAAATTATAAGGCTGTATTCATTATTGATTAATGAATATTCAAAATACGTAGAATTGATTTTCACTTTTGATATTAATAAAGATTCAGAATCAATTATGAATCACGCTTTATTATGCTTTGAAAAGAAAATGAATATTTCTATGTTTGAACAATACATTCTAAGCGTGCAAAAGATGCCAATAAAACCTAAAAAAATTATTCTTTACAAAAATGCGTTCAAAAATGAATCTGAATCTAACCTTATAATTAGAAAACAAAATTACAAATTTAAACAATGAAAAAATTTATCTTACTCTTATCCGTTTTATTCTTTTTCGGCTGTAAAAAAGAAACCTTAATAGATATTCCAAATGCAATAAGCCCAAATGGAGATGGAATAAATGATACATGGATAATTCCAATATCAAATGCAAAAGTATCTATATACAATCGTTCTGGCTCACTAATATTTAGTTCAAATAACTATCAAAACAATTTTAGTGGAATTGGTATAGCTGAAACTGTTTATTACACTATAAATGATAATTATAGTGGCTCAATTACTATAATTATTTAAGTGCAACTGCAAAGTAATTGATTAGACATTAAGCTAAATGAACTAATACCACCGTGTTTGTACCTTAACTCTTTTATCCAGTGTGGAAAACCACCAACGTTTATATATCCTTTTTTATTTAAGTTTGCTATATTGTATTGTTCAAAACAAAGTTTATAATCAAAAGTCAATTCATATGGCTTTGTGTCCTCTCCTGTATTTATAGTTAAACAACTGTCTGAGTCATCTAATAATTCAAAACTCATCAAATTTGGCTCAAATACGACCACATCCCCCGTATTACTGCCTATTGGATAAGATACAGTAAGTTCACAGCATACTACATTCCCAACTGATAATGCAACTAATCCAGTAGTAACAGTCAGGTCAACTGATGTTGTTTTTGCATTTGCTGTAAATCCTGTTTCTGAATATGTATTTAATAATGTTGTAAAGGTATTGTCAGAATAAATTTTTATATATAATGTATATGTAACGTTTAACGTTGGATTATTTGCACCTATTGGAGTTGAATATCTCTGTAATATATTTAATGCCTGTGATTTAAAATTATATTCATTAGCTAATGCACAAGTAAATATTGTCAAAGAATCTGCACCTGCACCAAAGTCGTGAGTTACATTAGATAAACTATCTTGATTGTCTATAAAATACTCTGAACCAGACCATTGTATATAATTTTGAACAAACCCTAATACATCTGTAACATTCATTGTTTGGCTTCCCTTTGTTGCTAAAAAACCATAACTTGACTGTCTTTGTACTTCTAAACACTCTCTATAATATTGTAAGAAATTTGCTAATACATTTTCATTTCTTAATGAATCGTTATAGTAGTAATTACCAGTCAATGAGTTTAAGGTCATTTTACCTGTTGCATCTACACTATCCATATAATAATTAAATAGAAATATATCATTATCATGGTCATAATCTGTGTCAACATCGAATATTAGAGCCTCAACAATTATGTTTGAATCTATAATATAATCACTAACTAAATCTAATTCACTATCTTTTTCACCAACGCATGAACCACATTTACCATAACTTTCTTCATTCCATGCTGTATATCTAAGCTGTGGATATGTTATTGGACTATCTTCTAACGCTTCTGTTTTATTACTACCTATATTTACAACATTAAAATTTCTCTTATTGTCATACGTTTGTATTACATTTCTCGGTATTTCATCTATACTAAAAAGTTCAACATCTGCAAAAAAGTAATTTTCTTCTTCTATTCTTAAATATGGATTTCCTAAATCATCATACTCAATAGCCATATATAATGCTAACTTTTTTCTTAACTCTTTAAATAAATCATTAAACGATATTTCAGGATATTTTTCTTTAATAGAGAACCCATGATTATGCATACTAAAGCCTGTTGTAATCGCATATTTATTTGTAGTTAGATAATCACTAACAACCGAAATAGTATTATCTGTATAGTAAGATATTATAAATTGAAACACATCTAATACATCAAATCCGTTTATTGTTTTAAGTAATGAAATATTTGTTACATCATAAGGCATTTTAAATTGAGTAACGATAGGATTTAAAACTTCACAGTTTTTTGTCTTTACATTAAACAAACTTACATTTGTATTCAAATATCCATCAATATATGCACTAAAAGAATTGTCTTTCAAGTCTGTTTTACAAATACATTTATGTAAATCCATTTCCATTCCTACAATAGACATAGTAGCATTGTAGATATATCCGCAAGTTTCTTCTATCCTGACATTGAAAACATGACATGAATTTTTTTTTAAAATATTGCATACATAAGAATATGCCTGTCCTGTAAACTCTAATGTAGCATCTGATTTTTCCCTTATAATTTGCTGTTGACTATCAAATCCATCTTGTCTGACAATAGACGTTTCCATTACATCATTGATATTAATTATATCTTCTGGACGCTGTAATATGTCATCAAAATAAACACTATACATAACGCTTAGATTTGTTTTGCAATGTTTTTACTACTTTTTCAGTTCCACGCTCTCTCGATTTATTGCCCTTTTTAGTTTCATTTGTTAACCAATATAACTCACTTGCAACCTTGTCTAAGCGTGAATTTATACTACTATAATCTTCTTTATCTACCAAAATACTACTATCTATATTTGCAGGATTTGGTATATTGGCGAATATGTCAGGTTGTATTAAGTTTTCTCTGGGCACAAATAATTTATCAAACTTACCCTCATGTATTGCTTTTAACGCTTTAATATTTTTGCGTGTTTCTTCTACTGGCATTACATATTCTTCACCCTCTACTTCAATCGGTACACCGCCCTGTGAGTGTGATTTTCCTTTTATAAGTCCTAATTTTTCAGATACCTGACCACCTTTTTTGAATTTAGGGAGTGGTGTCGCTAAAACAAATGCTAATTGAGCAAAACCTAAAGCAGCGGTTATTCCTGCTAATACTTGACCAACAACAGGACCTGCCGCTAATGCTTTGACTATTGCCTCTGCTATTGATATTCCAATATTAAATACTGCCTGTGCCTTATTTGCTATTGCCTCTTGTCTTTTTATCTTTTTTAATTCCTCTTGATATTTTTTTTCTGATATTAAACCACTTGCTAATTCATTATCTAAAGTTTGTTTTCTAAAGTCTGAAATACCTTGTGTTATACTAAAGAGTGCATCTGATGAAGCCTTAGCTATTAATATTCTATCTTGTTTTTTTTGCTTTTCTATTTCTATTTCCTCTTCAGATGCTTTTTTTGACACTTCTAAATTTTCAAAATATTTCTTATTTATTATATCTTGCTCTTTAAATTTATCTTTTATTATAGAGTCAGTGGATTTTTTTGACATTTCTGTTATCTGTTCCTCTGTTAATAAAACCTGCTCTAATAATTTTTTAGTCTTTTCTATTTGATTATTTAAATAAATATACCTTTCTCCTCCAATTTCTACATTTTGAACAACCTTTTCTAATCCCGAAATAATGTCATAAAAATATTTTTTACTTCTTTCTTGTGTTTTTTCTGGGAATAAATCAACATCCTCTGAAAATATTTCTTTTATATTTTCTTTTAGATTATCTGCTATAATTTTTAATTCTTTTTCACGTTCTTTGGCTATTTTTTTATCTAATTCTTTTCGTTGTTTAGATATTCTAACTGTCTCATCAATTT
>DAORIK010000065.1:11370-14744 GCA_035438465.1 Chitinophagales bacterium
TTACTTAACTCATTCTGTATTTGTTGCAATCCTTGTGTGATTGCCATTACAGCATTTAGCTTTAACAAAGTTTGCTCAAACTTCTTATTCTCACCGCCAAATAATACTAAAGCCCCCTGTGCTGCCTGATAACCTGCCGCAACCGTATTTATAGCTCTCAACGCCTTATCTAAATTCTTTGTATCTGAACCGCTATTTTTTATTTCAGCATTCAAATCACTAACAGTATCTTTTAACTGACCTGCTTTTTTCTTTAGTTCATCTTGTTTTGCCGATAAATCTTTATAAACTTGTGTGTTTTTTTGTCCTGTTTTTTCTAACTCTTTTAACGAGCGTTCCAAGTTGCCTATCTCATTTGTGGTATCTCGTAATTCTTTCTTTAAAGTCCCCGTATCTTGGTTAAATGCTTCCATTGCTGTCGAGGCAGCATTAATTTCTTTTGTTAAATCCTTAAATTCCTGTGATGACTGGTCTAATGTAGCTAATTTCTTTTGTGCTTCGGCTATTGACTTATCTAATAGGCTAAATCCTTTGGATGCACCCGATAAGTCGGTTATCAATTCTTTTATTCCCTCTGATTTTAGATTGGCTATTATGCTTTCATCTGCCATAACACTACATTATCTAACAAAATTAGATAACTGCGTTATAAAAAAATTCGTTTTTTGGTAACTTATTCTGTTTTATTCTTTATCGCTTTTGCGTTTTCTGTTTCTATGTGCTTTACATAAAGTTCCTGTAAATCAAAGTATTGTTTAATATTACAATCCTGATATTGCTCTAATGTAAGGCGTGAGTAAATAGCTATTCTGTCCTCATTTTCTAACCAATCTTTTTTAAAGTCTATTGGATGTTTTGCGACTGCATCTCTAATAACTTCACCGTTTGTTTTATCATTTCCTCCGTACTCACTTCCAAGATAATGTCCAAATCTTTTGCTATGGTTTGAACACTCGAAAAAAAAACATCTCTCATCTCAATATCTTTATTAATAAGTTCCAACTTTTTAGTATTGAAAGCATCTGAATAACCGCCCTCGATTTCATCTTCTAACAAGTAGAACATACAAAATAACATCTCTTGGTATTTAAGTTGTAATGAAGTCTTATTGCCTACATAAGATTTTAAAAACTCGATATTTGTATTAGCATCAAATCCATTTTTTTGTATATCCTGTCCTAATGTCATTTTTTGAACTAAATCCTGAATGTTTGCAAGTGCTGACTTGACAGACCTTTCATCTTGTCCATACATAGTAATATAATTCAAAGCCTGATTTAGAGCATACCAATAACGAGAGGCAATAGTTCCATAATGCTCTTTTGAATATGTATATAGTTTCTCTCCTGACTTGAAAGTATGAACATGAATAAGTGGAATACTTCTTTTGTCCTTTTTTCTGAATATATTTTTAATTCTATTTAACATTTTTTGGCTTTATTTTAAAGAATCTTTTTATTTTGTATGATAAAGTGCTTTGCTCTCGTTTTAACGCATCTTTATGTTGCTTGTCTATAAATTGCATGGCTTCCATTATGATGTCATATAACTCTATTCTACTGCATTTCTCAAAAGTCTTACCATTTGGCATCTTCTTTTGTGCTATCATTGCTCTTATATCGTTTTTAGATTGCATACATTTCTATTTCTGAATAATAAAATATTTGTTTAGTATCGTTTCTTTGTGCTAAAAAGCAATCTTTGAACAATTCAACTACTTTATAAACTTTGTTTTTTACAATTACGCTTTGTCCTTGCTCTGGTATCATATTTTATAAAGTTTATATCCGTTTGCCTCTTTTACCATTTCATATTGACCGACTGCCTCTTCATTGTCCAATAAGTCAATTGTTATTCTCGAACCGTTTAATTTATGCGTTTTATTATCACAAATAGTACCCTCTCGTAACGTAAAGAAATTCCTATCAAAAAATATTCTTTCACAATTTAATTCTTTTAAACACGCTTTATCGAAACAAACAAAAGAATTATTACTTTGACTATGATAAACTTTGCCACTTGTCATTTTACTTGTATGGCTTTAATTGTGTTTTATTTCAACTATTCCGATAACATCATCTTGCATGGCTTATTATTTTATTCCTGTCTTTGAACTTTATACTATCCATTTCACGCATTGCACTTAGTATCTTATCCCTGTCCTTTATCTCATTACAAAAATACAAAAAACTATTCAATTTGTAAAGTAAAAATTTGTTTTCTGTCGTTAATTGTCTTGAGTCAGCGAATTTGGATATTTCAGTACGCAAATACATACGCATCTCTAAGATAGTCAATTTTTCTAAATCAGATATTATTTTTCCTATCATATTCTGTTTTTATGTTAGAAATATAGTTACCTATTACTCGCATATCACTTGTAAAATGCCCTTTGTGATAACAGAACCAAAAGTCATCTAAGTATCTAACTGCATCTAAAACGTGTAATCCATGTTCGGCTTTTGCCTTATTTAAACTCTCCTTTTCATCCGCAAACGCTAAATTAATATCGTTTTCTATCATTGGATGAGTAATAATAAACTGATTGAAACTCAATTCACGATAAACTTTATTTGATACTTCACCACTAAATATATGGGTTGTATGTCCGTTTCTTATGTAACATTGACTTGAATTTATGCCCAATTCATTTTTAATAGTAGTGTAAAATGAATGTAAATCTCTTAAATCTGCACCGCCTTGTTTCCCTGCGGGGTCACCTGTTACTCTTATATGTATAGGAGTAAACAATCCACTATCTATATACTTCTGTTTTATCAAATAACAAACTGCCTCGAGAGGGCTTTTATTAACTAAAGTCTTTGGAGTTCCTAAGATAACATCAAACTTAGCAAAGATATGTTCTTTGTGATTATATTGCCCTATAACTGCTGTACATGGCTCTTTATTAAAGTCAAAAGAAATATCAAGGTAAGCAGTTGGCTCTATTTTATAATCGTTTCTAAAGTGCTTATCATGGCTATATGAATAAAAGAATGGATTGTTATTTTGTTCTACACCCCATTGACCCTTAACGTCAACTAACATTCTATTTAAGTTTCCGTATGCATTTTGTACTAAAGTAGCTTCATACGCATCTTGGTCGATAAATTCATTATCTTTAAATGTTGAATGATTTAGATATGTATTATCCTTAAATCTATCATTTAGCTTATATGCATCATTTTCATCAAAAAAATAATTCCTTATCCAATGTTTCTCTGAAACAGGATTGAATGAAATTATAAATTGATGCTTCTGATTGAGAGGTGTTCTAAGTAAAGCATTAAGCGTTAAAAAATCCTCCTCATTCCCTTTTGTAACCTCATCCCACCAAATTATTGTAGGGTCTGATATACCTTTTGTCTTTTCAG
>DAORIK010000066.1:0-14425 GCA_035438465.1 Chitinophagales bacterium
AAAAGAATTTGATTTTTAGATAAGATATAGTGAACAAAATGGAAAATTTAGTTTTATTTGCGGGTTGAAGTAGATGGTACTGAGTAATTAGTAGTTAGTAATTAGAGACAAAATTCATTAAATACTAACTAATAAAATTTTAACATTGACATACTCAATACTAACTACTAAGTACTAATTACTCCGATATTATGGCAAAAAATTTACTGATAGTAGAGTCGCCTGCAAAAGCGAAAACAATAGAAAAAATCTTAGGTTCAGATTTTATGGTGAAGTCTTGCTATGGTCACATACGAGATCTGGCAAAAAAAGAAATGGGCGTAGATATCAATAATAATTTTGCACCCACCTATATTATTTCAGAAGACAAGGAACAGGTAGTAAAAGAATTACAGAAACTGGCTAAAAATGCAGAAGTATGGCTGGCTACGGATGAGGATCGCGAAGGGGAAGCAATTTCCTGGCATTTGTGCGAAGTACTGGGTTTGGATATGAATAAAACAAAACGTATCGTTTTTAATGAAATAACTGCACCGGCAATTAAAAATGCAGTTGCCAATCCACGCAAGTTAGATCAAAATTTATTTTATGCGCAACAGGCACGACGTGTTTTGGACAGAGTGGTTGGTTTTGAATTATCTCCTGTTTTATGGAAAAAATTAGGAAGAAGAACTTTATCTGCCGGTCGTGTTCAATCCGTTGCCGTTCGTTTAGTCGTTGAAAGAGAAAGAGAAATTAATAATTTTAATGCTGAATCATTCTATAAAGTAGTAGCTTATTTTATTTCTGATAACAAAACATTCAAAGCAGAATTATCTGAAAAATTAAAAGAAGAAAAAGATGCACAAAAATTTTTAGAAGAAGTAAAAGATGCCATTTTTAAAGTGGCAGATGTACAGGTAAAACCAACTCAAAAAGGACCGGCCGCTCCATTCACTACTTCTACCTTACAACAGGAAGCATCCCGTAAACTTGGATTTTCAGTTTCCCGTACGATGTCTGTTGCACAAAAACTATATGAAGCAGGTAAGATTACGTATATGAGAACAGATTCTCCTAATTTATCTGATACGGCTTTGAACAGTATTCAGGCTTATATAAATAAAGAGTTTGGAAAAGACTATTCGAATAGAAAACAATATTCGTCGAAAAACTCCAATGCGCAGGAAGCGCACGAAGCCATCAGACCTACCTATATTGAACATACAAACGAAGGAAGCAATCGTGATGAAGAACGTTTGTACGATTTAATCTGGAAAAGAACCATCGCTTCACAAATGAGCAATGCTCGTTTAGAAAAAACAATAGCAAAGATTGATATTTCCACCCGAAAAGAAAAATTTAACGCGGAAGGTGAAGTATTAAAATTTGATGGATTTTTGAAAGTATATATTGAAGGAACTGATGACGAAGACACGGAAGAAAGCGGTATGTTACCTCCTTTAACTGCAGGACAAAATTTAATCTATAAAAATATTGAAGCACGTCAGCGTTTCACACAACCCCCATCAAGATATACAGAAGCAAGCTTAATCAAAAAATTAGAAGAATTAGGAATTGGCAGACCATCCACGTATGCGCCCACCATTTCTACCATTCAGAACAGAGAGTATGTAATAAAAGGAGAAGCAGAAGGGAAACCCCGCTCCTACCAAAAAATAGAATTGTCTGCAAAAAAAGAAATTACAAAAGAAACATTTTCAGAAAACACCGGTTCTTTAAAAGGAAAATTATTACCGACTGATATAGGAAGTTTGGTAACAGATTACCTGATGGAAAACTTTACTCGTGTAATGGATTATTCTTTCACGGCAGAAATGGAAAAAGATTTTGATGAAATTGCGGAAGGTCATAAAGACTGGGCAAAAGCATTAAAACAATTTTATGGACCTTTTCATAAAGAGATTGAAGCATCAGCAGAAAGTACAGAATATGTGACAGGCGAACGTATTTTAGGAATCGATCCAGAAAGTGGCAGACAGGTTTCTGTACGCTTGGGGAGATTTGGTCCAATGATACAATTAGGTGTTGCTGAGGAAGAAGAAAAACCACGTTATGCAAAGTTAAAAGCATCACAAAGTATTGAAACCATTACGTTTGAAGAAGCAATGGAATTATTTAAATTACCATTGACTTTAGGAACATATGAAGGACAAGATGTATCGGTAAATCTTGGCCGCTTCGGTCCTTATGTAAAATTTGGAGAGGCATTTATTTCTCTTCCAAAAGGCGAAGAGCCTTCAGACGTAACCTTAGAGCGTGCTATTGAAGTGATAAAATCCAAGCAGGTAGAAGATGCACCGATTGGATATTACCAAGGTAAGCCAATTACAAAAGGGAAAGGCAGGTTTGGCCCGTTTATAAAATGGGATGGCTTGTTTATCAATATTCCGGCGCGGTATAAGTTTGATACTATTAATGAAACAGAATGTGAAGACTTAATTGAGAAGAAGATAGAAAAAGAAGCGAATCGTTTTATCTTAAATTTTCCCGAACAAAAAATTTCTGTAGAAAATGGTCGTTGGGGACCATTTATCAAGTTCAATAAAAAAATGTTAAAACTTACAGGCAAAAAATATACTCCTGAGGAAGCAGCGTTATTGACTTTAGAAGATGTAAAGAAAATGATTGAAACACAGGTTCCAAATGCTTTTACAGAGAAAGCAAAAAAAACTACCACTAAGAAAGCAGCCCCTAAAAAGAAAGCAGCTACTAAAAAGAAATAAAAACGTCATTGCGAACATAGTGAAGCAATCTTTTCAATTCAACAGATTGCTTCGTCGTTCCTCCTCGCAATGACGATATATTCAATTTATTCATCACATTTGTTGAGAAATATCAACACTAATTTCATTTTATTTTTAAAAATTTACTTTTATATTGTAACATCAATATGCAACAAGTATCTGAAAAAGAATTTCGCGCGCTTATTACATTGTTAGATGATAATGACAATGAAGTGTATTCACATGTTACTGATAAATTATTTTCATTAGGCGTGGAAGGCATTCCGTTATTAGAATCTGCATGGGAAACTTCAGAAAATCAATTGATACAAACACGGCTGGAAGACTTGATAAACAAGATACAGTTCTCCAATGTAAAAGACAGATTAATAAAATGGATACATAAAGGCGGGGAAGATTTATTGGAAGGTGCTTTATTGATTTCTAAATTTCAGTATCCTGAGATTGATGAATTTAAGATTACACAGAAAATAGAAACGATTTCAAAAAATATATGGATAGAATTAAATCCGGCCTTATCTCCTTTGGAAGAAGCTCATGTGGTAAATCATGTTTTTTTTCAATTGCACGGTTTCTTTGGCCATCAGACGCAGCAACTCGACCCTGATTTAGGATACCTGAATAATTTATTAGATTCTAAAAAAGGGAATTCATTGAGTTTAAGTATTTTGTATTTAATTCTTGCACAAAAAAATGAATTACCAATTTACGGGGTTAATCTTCCTTACCATTTTATAATGGCATACAGCCGGAAGCATTTATCGGAAGCAGAGCTTGATGCAAATGACCAGGAAAAGAGTGTGATGTTTTATATTAACCCTTTAAACAAAGGAATTGCATTTTCAAGGAGCGAGATTACGCACTACCTTGAACAAATGAAAGTAAAAACACATCCGAAGTTTTTTTCTCCCTGCAGCAATACGGAAATCATAAAAACATTAATCTATAATCAACTTTCCTGCTACGACCAAAATGGTAATACAGACAAGGCTCATCAACTAAAAGAATTATTTGATTTATTTTTGAATGATGATGACGATGTAAATGATGCTTTTCTAGACGAATAATTCGACTGAATATTATTTACTGCTTAATCTCAGGTTGTATAATTGTCCAATTCCGGCAGCAATTCCTCCTATACCGCTTAATAAATGCCCTGAACTGCTGTTTATCTCAAACACTATTTTTAACAAAGATGCAGACATTAAAAATACAAGACCTCCGAAAAATACAAATGCAGGAATCTTATTTTGATGATGGTATTTATATCCGTGCAAGATGGAAGATGTTCCAAGCACAAAAACACTTGCAATAATCACATATTCAATCCAGTGATATTGTTCAAAGTAAGCACCCGCAACCGGAAGTAAAACGACCAAAATCGGCGTTACAACACAATGTATTGCACATAAAACAGATAAAATCACACTGATTTGTGCTGAATAATGTTTGTGATTATATGTATTTTTGTGTACTTTCATTCTTGCAATTCGGTTACAAATATACACTTATTTTGCAACTTTATTGCATTTAATAATATTTTAATGAACGCACTAGAAAACAACTTAAAGCATCATAATCTGCGCATTACACAGGTGCGTTTAGATATTCTACATTATTTTCAATCAACTAAGAATGCACTGACGCATGCAGACTTAGAGATTTTCTTCAGTAAAAAATTTGACCGCGTAACGATATACAGAACGCTTACTTCGTTCGTAGAAAACGGATTACTGCATAAAATTCCGGATGATTCCGGTGTGGCAAAATATGCTTTGTGTCATCATGAAGGCACAGAACATACACATGCAGATAATCACGTTCACTTCAAGTGTAGAAAGTGTGAACAGATTGAGTGCTTGCATACACTGGAAATTCCAAAATTACATTTACCTAAAAAATATAAAATGGATACCGCAAATTTACTAATTGAAGGAATTTGTGCAGTTTGTAATAATTGACGGCAACCTTTTTACAAAAATCTTGTCTTATAAAATATGGATAAAAAGTTACTCCATAAATCTGAACCAAAAATTTACGAACAAAACATTCAGCGTAAGTACAGAAACTATAAATGGTTGTTGTATTTAAGCATTACAGGTTTGTCCTTAATGTTTTTAAGTTTAACATTTATGTATTTTTTAAGTCATATAAATAAACAACAGCCACCATTAAGAATTTCTTCTCTTTTCTATGCGAATACATTTATTTTAGTGGCGAGTAGTATGTTAATTATTATTGCGCAAAAACATTTCAGAGAAGACAATTATACACAGTATAAAACATGTCTGAAATTAATCTTCTGCTGTGGTATATTATTTTTAATCGGGCAATCGATTGGGTGGTATAAAATGTTTATTAGCGGAAATGATTTAAAAAACAATTCCGCTGCTTACTTGTACGTTATTTTCGGATTACACGCACTGCATATTGTTGGCGGCTTAATTTATTTGTCATATTTTATTTTAAAAAGTAGAAGAACATTAAAAGAATATGCCACCTCTGTTGTCTATTTCACAGACCCTGTAGCCAAATCACAATTAAGACTATTCGGAATTTTCTGGCATTTTCTTGGAGTGTTGTGGTTATACTTGTTATTCTTTTTCACTGCATTTGAATAATTTAACTTTAATGAAACATGTTTGGTTTATTTAATAATAAGAAGAAAGAAATAGTTTCTAATGATTTCATTTGGAAGAATGAAATTGTTAAATACAATGCTTTGATTAAGCATTTACAACAAATGGAAAAATCTGTTCTTATTTACTATTTTGAAGACACAAAAGCTGAAGCTGAAAGATATTTAACTGCTTCTCAAATGAACTTCAGTACAGAGGCAAATTCATTTGTTACCAAAGTCTGGTTACTGAATGCGGATACCCTACTTCATAAATCAACTATTGATAACAGAACCGTTTTCTTTGCAGAGCATCATCCTTCTTATTTGCGAGAAAAAGAAATAAAAACACATTTATTTGAGAAACTAGGTGTGCATGAAGTTAGTTTTTATACTTCTTTTGAAGATAAACTTATGCAGATATTTGGCTCAGAACGCATTTTACAAGTAATGGAAAGAATGGGTTTTAAAGATGATGAAGCAATTCAACATTCTTTAATAAGCAGTTCTTTAGAAAAGGCGCAGCAAAAAGTTGATGCGAAGATTTCAATAAATAGCAACACCCGCCTGCGCAAAGACTGGTTTGAAATAAACATACCTGCTACTGAAAAGCTTTAAGAATTTTTTGAACGCCGACAACCATTTCAGCATCTATATCTAAATGGAATACCAGACGAATCTGATGCTTGCCAAACTGCACGGCTAAAATTCCATTCTCTTTTAAATAATTCAAGACAGCTTCTACTGATGTATGTACTTCATCAATAGAAAAAATTAAAATATTCGTTTCACAGGGCAGCACGTCTTTTACCCATTTTAATTCTGTCAAGACAACTGCAATTTGCTTTGCATGGAGATGATCTGTTTTGAGGCATTCAATGTTATTTTCAAGTGCATACAAACACGCTGCCGCCAGATAACCTGCCTGTCGCATGCCGCCGCCAAATACTTTTCTGATTCGTCTCGCCTTTCGGATAAATTTTGCAGAACCAATCAATGCAGAACCAACGGGGGCGCCCAATCCTTTGGAAAAACAAATGCTGACAGAATCGCACAAATTGCCGATTTCTTCCGTCGTATATTTTTTGGCAACAATAGCATTAAACAAACGCGCTCCATCCAAATGTAATTTCAATTGATGTGTATCACAAACATTTTTGATGGCTTTTATTTCATCTAATTCATAACAAGAACCACCACCTTTGTTACTGGTATTTTCCAAACAAACCAAGCTTGTTTTCGGCAACCAGTCAAAGTTGGGTTGTATGTTTTCTATAACCTGTTCAGCAGTTATTCTTCCTCTGTCACCATCCACTAATTTCACAGAAACACCGGAATGATAAGCAAATCCTGCTGTTTCATAATAATAAATATGCGCGGTTTTGTCTAAGATGATTTCATCCATCGGCTGTGTATGCGCTTTCACTGCAATTTGATTCGCCATCGTACCACTTGCACAAAACAAGGCTGCTTCGTGATTAAATAAAGCAGCAATTTTATCTTCCAATAAATTAATGGTAGGATCTTCACCAAACACGTCATCACCTACCTGCGCGGCAAACATAGACTCTAACATAGCTTTAGAGGGCTTAGTAACAGTATCGCTTCGTAAATCTATCATATGAATGATGAATGTTTAATGATAAATGATAAATATTTATGTTAGTCTCTAATGAATAAACGCAAATAATCTTTGATTCTTGTTCTTTTGTATTAATGATTAAACATTCAACACTTATCATTATTAAAATATTTGATTGATAAAATTAGAAAGTGCATCATGCCATAGCAACACAACGAACAAAACACCCCACAGTGCTCCGAAAAAATGTGCATCATGCCCAATATTATCACCACCTCTTCTTCCCATGTAGTAAGAATATAATAAGTAAAGTGGTCCTAAAATATACGATTTAACCGGAATAGGAATTGGCATAATCATCAGTTCCTGTGAAGGGAAAATTATTATACTGGCAAATAAAATTGCCGACACTGCACCGGATGCACCTAACGCATTATAAGACGGATTTTCTTTATGTTTAAAATAAGAAAACGTGGCACTCATGATTAACGCTGAAACATAGAGTGCGATATACAACAAGGTTCCTAATCCCGGAAAAATATAAGCAAAGGAAGTTTCTACAATTCCTCCGAATAAATACAAGGCATACATATTGAAAAACAAGTGAAACATATCAGCATGTATCAATCCTGCAGTAATAAACCGATAGTATTGTTTTCTGTTGTGTATGACAAATGGATTAAAAATAAGATCTGAAAGTAATTTTTGATTATTGAAAGCAAGAAAACTGGTAATCGCTGTAATGCCTATGATGATGTATGTAATCATGTATGAGTCGTAAGTGATAAGTCGTGAGTCGTAAGTAAATGCGTTTAGCTTTCTTTCTTCTTTTTATTCGTGGCGGGTAACATCTTTTTAAGCAATGCACCCGATAAATTTTTAGCACTGTCTCTGTTCAGGATTCTGCTGCTGAGGAAAACCTGTGCCTTATTCAAAAATCCCGGTACCACATAGGCTTCTTTGCCTAAGTTATCCAACGTAGTTTTCACTACAGGTGCTGCTTCCATCAGCATCGGACCATCTTTTAGTCCTTTCGTCATTTCTGATTTCGTCATCCCCGGACAAACTGCAATCACATCCACATTTTTATCCTTGAATTCGTAGTTCATACTTTCAGCCAACGATAAAATATATGCCTTTGTAGCCGCATAATGTGACAAATATGGATTTGCATTAAACGCACTGATACTCGAAGTGAAAATAATACCGCCCTTTCCCCTACTGATAAATTGCTTGCCAAATTCATAAGCCAGAATAAATGGAGCTTTTGTATTTAGTTGCAACATCTGCAGGTTTCTTTCCAGAGAACCACGATAAAAATGACCTTCGCAGTTCATACCGGCATTATTTACAAGTAACCCAACTTCTACATCTTTCGTAGCATCCAATATATCAAATTGAAACCCATCTTTACTTAAATCCGCTTCAACTGTTTTACAGGCCACTTTATATTTTTCTGTTAGTTCTGCTGCCAGACTATCTAATAATTCCTTTCTGCGTGCCACGAGTACTACATTTAAACCCTTAGCAGCAATCTGATGTGCGAATTCTACACCTATTCCGCTGGAGGAACCTGTAATGATTGCCCAGCTTCCATATTTTTCCAAAAATTTATTATCCATGCTTTTTATTTTTCTATATATTCTTTTAAACTTTTACCTAAAATTTCATGCCAGCCTGCTTCAAAATTTGTTCTGACAAAATCTGGACCGCCATCTGCAAAACTTTCTAATCCTTCATGTGTAAGTGTTACTGTTGTAAGTCCGTTTTCCTCTTGCAGATTCCATATTACAACAGAAGATCCTTTTGTAAGTTCAGGATACGTCCATGTGTGACTCAATTTAGCATTTGGAATAATTTCCAATATTTCACATTCATGTTTAAATTTCTTGTTTTCACCCGGCTCATAAAAATAAAATCGATTTCCAACGATTGGCTCAAAATCAATCATGGTAAAATACCAAACTTTCATTTGTGCCGGATCTGTCAATGCCTTCCAAATAATGCTTACACTTGACTTACATATTACATTTTCTGTAACTGGGGTACTCATATGGAAGCTAAAAATAGCATTTATTTTTGCATTTTCAGTATCCATGAGAATGAGTTTGATGAGGTGTCCAAAACGATATAATAAATAGAATAGTATCTGTTTTTAGTTAAATTATACGAATTTTCATTTTGTTAAAAAATTCTTAAAAAATTTGGAACTTTTATTTCAAATTATTTGTAGATTACTGTTAATTAACAAAAACTGTATGTACACCATTAAAAAAGTCTTGTTCTTTGCTGCAAGCATTCTAATTATCGCAAGTTGTAATAAATACACACCGGAAAATGCCGTTCGATGTGTGATGACCAATTTCGAGGATGAAATTGAAACCAACCAGAATTTAGTATTTACCTTCAACAAAGAATTATTGAAAAATGATTCCCTGGTAGATAAATGGATGGATGAAGATTTAATCAAAATCTCGCCGAATGTACCGGGCAGATGCAAGTGGACGTCCACCCGCGAACTGATTTTCTCTCCCTTGGAAGAATTTCCTGCTGCCACAGACTTTAAAGTAACTATCTCAGACAAAGTAACCAGAAATGCGTCGACTACATTACGTTTATACGGACAAACCGAATACGAATTCCATACCTCCTATCTTACTTTAATCGGTTCGCATACTTTTTGGAGAGCCAACAATACCGACCAAACTAAAATAGAATTACAAACAGATGTAAAATTCAACATTCCAATCAATCCGAAAAAGGCTGCTGACTTATTAGAAGCCACTATCAATGGTGATAAAACTGATTTTAAAGTATTGAATACAAGACCATCCAAAACATTATCTATTGTATTTCAAAATCCAAAAACAACCAATGAAACAGCTAAAGTAAAAGTAGTATTGAAGAAGATTGGAAAAAGTATGAAAGAGGAACAGTTTACGGAAAAATCTTCTGTGGTCGCTGTGCAGAAGCTGGAACTGCGTGATGTGGAAACTGTACATAATGGTGTATCCGGCTCTGTATTTATTGGCAGTTCGCAACCCGTTTCTTCAAATAAATTAAAAGAATCTATTACGATAGAACCGGCAATAAATTTTACAGCAACAGCCGATGACAAAGGTATTACGATTTCCAGTGAAGAATTTTCTCCTGACCAGCAGTATGAAATCAACGTAACAGAAACTGTAGTTGGAATCTTCGGCGGTAAACTGAAATCAGATTTTACAGAAGATATTTCATTTGGTGAAATAGCACCGACCATAAAATTCGATAATACCAAAGCAGAATACCTCGGTGCTAAAGGCAGCAGAAATGTTTCTATCGTCATAACGCAGTCGGAAAAAGTAAAAGTAACTGTGTATAAAATTTTCCAGAATAATATTTACGCCTTTAAAAACAGAGGAACCGATTGGGGTTATCACGATGAATACGATGAAACTACCGATAATTATTCTTACCATGATTATCAGTACTACAACACGGATAATGCCGGCGAGGTAATTTTTGAAAAGAAATACAAAGCCAGTGATTTAAAAGATTACGGCCATGCGAAATTACTCAACATCAATTTTGAAGATAAACTCAAAGAGTTCAAAGGGATTTATGTAGTGAAAGTAGAAGACAACGAAAGAGTATGGCTGCAGGATTCTAAAATTATTTCCTTATCAGATATTGGCTTGATTGTAAAACAAGATAAAAATGCCGTGCATGTGTTTGCCAATTCGATTTTAAACACAGAAGCCTTAAAGAATATTGAAGTTTCCATCATCAGTACTTCTAATCAGGAATTAGGCAAAGTAAAAACAGATAAAGAAGGTTATGCATCGTTTGAAATTCCCGATGCCTACAAAGATTTTAAAGTGGGTATGATTACCGCATCTTCCGAAGATTCGGATTTCAATTATGTGTTGTATAATTCCACTTTAGTTGATAATACCCGTTTTGATGTGGGCGGCAAACGTTTAAATGCGTCCAACTATGATGCTTATATTTATGCAGAACGTGATATTTACCGTCCCGGTGAAACCGTTCATTTAAACACTATCATCCGTACAAACGAATTGAACCTGCCCGGTGAAATGCCTGTAAAAGCAAGGATTTTACTGCCATCCGGAAAAGAACTGCAAACGTATAAAAACGTGCTGAACACGCAAGGCGCGTTTGAAACTTCCATTCCAACGAGCACCGGCACGCCAACAGGTGTATATACATTTCAGGTGCTCACCGGCAACGATGTGTTGTTGGGTTCCAAGAATATTATGGTGGAAGAGTTTATGCCCGACCGTATTAAAGTGGAATTGAAAACCGATAAAGACGATTACAAACCGCTGGAAAAAGTTGGTGCATCGTTTACCGCTACTAACTATTTCGGACCACCTGCTGCCAACCGGAATTATGAGGTTAATTTCTCTTTAGAAAAAAATACATTTTCTTCCAAAGAATTTGAACGCTACAATTTTAATGTCAGCAAATCGGCACAATATTATACCATTCTCAGAAATGCGTTAACAGATGCGAACGGCAATGGCTTTGAATCCTTTGAGATTCCGGCCGAATACCAGGAAACAGGATTATTAGAAGGAAGAATCTTAGCGACTGTTTTTGATGAAACGGGCAGACCTGTGAATCGGGTAAAAACGTTCAACGTCTACACACAAGATGTATTTTATGGTGTAAAAACCGATAATGATTTTTTCAGTACCAAGCAAGTCATTAAAATTCCGGTGGTGGCTGTCAATAAACTTGGTAAAGCCTTAACGACTCAATCCGCAAATGTAAAAGTGATACGCAGAAAATGGGAAACCATTCTACAAAAACAAGACGGACAGCTGAAATATGTTTCTCAGAAGAAAGAAGAAGTAGTAGACAATAAAAATATTACCATACGCGGTGCCAATTCTTATTATGCATTTACTGCCAAAGAAAGCGGCGATTACGAATTCCGTATATCAGCCCCGAACAGTGAGAGTTATGTTTCTTATTTCTTTTACGCATACGGCTGGGGCGATACCTACGCTTCTTCCTTTGAAGTCAACAACGAAGGAAAGATTGATATTACACTGGATAATGCATCTTACAAAGTCGGCGACAAAGCAAAAGTATTGCTGACTTGTCCGTTCGATGGAAAAGTATTGGTGACAGTGGAACGCGATAAAGTACTCGACCATTTTTATGTGGAATCTGAAAATAAAACGGCATCGTTTAATATTAAACTCGAAGACAAACACGTGCCGAACGTGTATATTTCCGCAACATTGATTAAACCGAATGTAAACGATGGAATGCCGTTAACGGTGGCGTACGGCTTCGCTCCTGTCATGGTAGAAAATCCGGATAACAAAATTCCGGTGGAGATTATTTGTGCAACAGAAACACGCAGTAAAACCAAGCAAACCATCAAAATAAAATCGAAAGCCAATACAGAAATGACCATTGCTGTGGTGGATGAAGGCATCCTGGCATTGAAAGACCAGAAGTCGCCGAATCCTTATAATTATTTTTATTCAAAAAGAGCACTGGAAGTGGATATGTACAACATTTATCCGTATTTATTTCCGGAAGTTACTTCCCTCGGTGGTGGTTTCGATGAAACAGCAAAACGTGTAAATCCGTTGACGAATAAACGCGTGAAACTCGTTTCCGTTTGGAGCGGTATCATACACACCAATACATTTGGCAATGCAGAATTTACGTTTGATATTCCGCAATTTTCCGGCAGTTTGCGGGTGATGGCAGTTGCTTATGATGGCAAGAAATTCGGTGCCGCAGATAAAAACATTAAAGTGGCTGACCCTATCGTTATCAGTGCCGGTATTCCGCGTTTTGTTTCACCGAACGATAAAATTACCGTGGCTGCCACTATATCCAATACCACGAAAACAAAAACACAAGCTATCATTACGGTGAAATCAGAAGGTGTGTTACAGAACGAAATAAACGGTTCTATCAGCACGGATATTGAACCCAACAGCGAACGTCAATATGATTTTTATCTCTTAACAAAGAACATGACGGGCGAAGGAAAAGTAATTATCACGGTAGATGCGATGAAAGAAAAATTCACCGACACTACTTATATTACGGCACGACCAAACGCCACGTTCCAGAAATTTTCAGGTTCGGGTAACCTCGCAGGTGGCAAACAGGCGACCATCAATTTCAATACTTCTGTACCGATGTTATTTTCTTCCAGAAAATTAATTGTAAGTAACTCACCTTTAGTGCAGTTTGGTAAAAACTTAAGTTACTTAGTCAACTATCCGTATGGTTGTGTGGAGCAAACTGTTTCTACAGCATTCCCTCAATTATATTATGCTGATTTGGCGAAAAACTTAAACGGCTCTACAGTTACGAATAAAAATGCGGTGAACAATGTGCAGGCAGCTATCGATAAATTACAATCTATGCAATTATCAAATGGCGCGTTGAGTTACTGGCAAGGCGGTGGCTATGAAAGCTGGTGGGGAACTATTTACGGTGCTCACTTTTTAATTGAAGCACAGAAAGCAGGTTACTATGTAAATGAGAAAACGCTGAATAAAATGTATGGATACATGAACTCCCGTTTAAAAACAAAAGAGCTGGAATGGATGTATTATGCAGATGGTTCTAAGAAAGAAGTGATAAAATCGGAAGTGCCGTACAGCTTGTATGTACTGGCATTGGCAGACGAAGCCAAAACGTCTGAGCTCAATTATTACAAATCCAATCCGGAATTGCTGACGCAAAGCGGACGCTATTTGATTGCAGCATCCTTTGCGTTGAAAGGCGATAAAAAGAAATTTTATGCGATGCTGCCGAAAGGATTTGTGAATGAAAAAACAGAACCTGCGTTCAATGGCAACTTTTATTCCGATTTCCGCGATATGGCATTGGTGTTAAACACGTTGTTAGAAGTAGATCCGCAAAACACGCAGATCAATTACATGGCAAAACAAGTAGCGCAAACTTTACTAACCAGAAACTATTTAAACACACAGGAAAGCGTATTTGGTTTCTTAGCCATGGGGAAGATTGCAAAAGCTGCCAACAAAGGGAATGTAACTGCTACGATTACGTCTAACGGAAAAACCATTGCCACGTTTGATGGTAAAAAAGAAGTGGTGATACCGAATAAACTGATTGGTAACAATGCTATAAATATTACTGCTGCGGGTACCGGCAAGTTATTTTATTTCTGGGAAATGGAAGGCATACCAACACAAGGCACCAATAAAGAAGAAGACAACTTTCTGGAAGTGCGCAGAACTTACAAGGACAGAAACGGAAAAGTGTACAACAATATGTTCTTCCAGAATGATTTGGTGGTAGTAGAAATTGCGATACGCAGTACCAATGGGTTGAATGTACCGAATGTAGCGATAACAGACTTACTACCGGCAGGTTTTGAAATTGAGAACGCGCGCATTACGGAAATACCGCAACTGGAATGGCTGAAGAATGCCGCACAGCCCGATTACAAAGACGTGCGCGACGACC
>DAORIK010000067.1:0-13957 GCA_035438465.1 Chitinophagales bacterium
GTTTCAGGTCTTCTGTCGCGGAAGAACTGCCAGGTGCTTCTCACTTCATCAATCATATCCAGATCAAAATCTGCGATTAATAATTCATCTTTATCTTCTGAAGCTTGTGCGAAAATTTGTCCGCGTGGATCCACAAAATAAGATGTACCGTAAAACTTACCTAAGTTCCAGGGTTTTTCTTCGCCAACCCTGTTGATGCATCCCATAAAATACCCATTAGCTGCGGCATGTGCAGGCTGTTCTAATTTCCATAAGTATTGTGAAAGGCCAGCTACTGTGGCAGATGGATTGTACACGATTTCTGCACCATTTAACCCAAGGCATCTAGCACCATCAGGGAAATGTCTGTCATAACAAATGTACACACCTATTTTTGCATACTTCGTTTGAAAAACCGGATAACCCAAGTTGCCAGGTTTGAAGAAAAACTTTTCCCAGAATCCGCTGGTATGCGGAATATGATTTTTTCTATATTTTCCTAAATAGGTTCCATCCGCATCAATTACTGCTGCTGTATTGTATAAAACACCTGCTTGTTCTTTTTCATACACCGGAACTATAATAACCATATTGTATTTCTTTGCATATTCGGCAATGCGTTCCGTTGTCGGGCCGGGAACGGTTTCAGCCGATGCATACCATTTTTTATCCTGTCCCGGACAGAAATATGGAGTATTAAAAATTTCCTGCAGACATAAAATCTGTACGCCTTTTTTGCCGGCCTCTTCAATTAACGGAATATGTTTTTGATACATCGCTTCCACAATTTCTTCGATGGTTCCTTCTCCTTCTGTTTTAGGAAGACTCATTTGAATTAATCCTGATTTTACTATTCTCATTTTATTAGTTTAAAGTTATGAATGATGAGTTATAAGTTAAATTTTTCCTTGTACTTTATTTCGTTTTACAAATTGGCCATATCCTTTTTCTACCAGACATTTATTATTGTCAATCGCTACTTTTCCTCTTAATAAAACTGTTTTTACTTTTCCTGTGAGTTCCCAGCCTTCATACGCAGAATAATCTACATTCATGTGGTGTGTATTAACGGAAATCGTGTGCTTTTCATTTGGATCTAATAAAATAATATCCGCATCGCTGCCTACAGCAATGGTTCCTTTTTTAGGGAACATACCGAAAATTTTTGCAGGATTGGTACAGGCTACTTCCACGTATTTATTCAAGGTGATTTTTCCTTTGCTTACTCCTTCGCTGAATAATAATTCCATTCTGTTTTCAATAGCCGGATGTCCGTTGGGAATTTTAGAAAAATCATCTTTTCCCATTAATTTTTGTACCCACTTAAACGGGCAATGATCGGTTGCCACCACATTCACCAATCCCTGGTTGATGCCTGCCCATAAAGTCTCCTGATCTTTTTTCTCACGCAACGGAGGACTCATCACCCATTTTGCTCCTTCAAAATTCTTCTCATATAATGATGCATCGAGTATTAAATATTGAATACAGGTTTCTACAAATACTTTTTGATTTCTACGAGTTGCATTACGGACTGCGTTGAGTGCGCCTTCACAAGTCAGGTGGACGATATAACCCGGGCAACCTGTATAATTTGCCATATCTGCGAACCGCCCGCTTGCTTCAGCTTCTGTTACTTCCGGCTGTGACAAGTAATGATATAATGGTGATAGTTTTCCTTCTGCTTTATGTTTTGCAATCAGGTAATCAATCATGTCGCCATTTGTTGCATGCACATTAATTAAGCCGCCATGTTTTTTAACTTCCTGCATCAAGCCAATCATTTGCCGGTCGTCAATCATCAAAGCACCTTTGTATGCCATAAATGTTTTAAACGAAGTGATGCCTTCTTTTTCTATCATTCCCTGAATTTCTTTTTTAGTGTCTTCGTTGAAATCGGTAACCGCCATGTGAAAACTGTAATCACCTACAGCATTATTATCACTTCTTCCTTTCCATTCGTCCAATGCGGATTGCAAACTTTTTCCCTGCGTTTGTAAAATAAAATCAATCACCATAGTAGTACCACCAAACAAAGCAGCGCGTGTTCCTGTTTCGTAATTATCACTCGAATACGTTCCCATGAAAGGCATATCTAAATGCACATGCGGGTCGATACCACCCGGGATTACTAATAAACCATTTGCATCAATAATTGTATCTGCTTGTTGCGATAAATTTTTTCCTATTGCAATTACTTTTTCACCTTCGATATAAATATCGGCAATATAGTCGTCTGTTGCAGTAATTACTCTTCCGTTTTTTATTAATATTGACATATTTTAAAAAATTTATTTCTTCTTTTAAACACATAGGCACATAGAATTTAAGACAAATCATTTTGTGCAATTCTATTCGCTTACCATAGCGACACAATAGCATCTTGTCTTTGACAAGATTACTCTATATCCTATAATTATCTTTTTATTATTCATAATACTATATGTCTATGTGTTTTAATAATTATTTATATTAAAGTTCACCTATATCTTCGTTCCAAAGCGCTGGATTCTTTTCAATGAAATCTTCCATGATAGAAATACATTCTTCATTATTTAAATCTATTACTTCTACGCCATGAGATTCCATAAATTCTTTAGCACCCGGAAATGTTTTGGATTCGCCCACAATTACTTTTTTAATTCCGAATTGCACGACTGCACCGGCACATAAATAACAAGGCATTAAGGTTGAATACAACACCGCATTTTTATAACTTCCCACACGGCCTGCATTGCGCAAACAATCAATTTCCGCATGTGTGACAGGATCGCCGTCTTGCACACGTTTGTTGTGTCCGCGTCCAACAATTGCTCCATTTTTTACCAGCACACTACCAATTGGAATTCCATTTTCGCTCAAGCCTTGTTTCGCTTCATCAATGGCTGCTGTCATAAATTCATCTGTCATCATTCGCTTGTAATTTATTTAGTTTTATTTCGCATTAAGATATAATAAGTTATTCCGGAAACAAAAAATCCAACAAACCATGCAAAATTATAAAGTTGTATAATCCACGATGGAATTGATGTTGCATCAATTACTTTTATCGTTGCTAAAAAACCCAATACGTTTGGTGCTATGCCAATTAATAATGCGATAATTGCTGCATAATTAAAGCCATTGGAGAAACTATATATTCCTTTTGAATTGTATAATTCTGCTGTAATTAATTCTTTGTTTCTGATGAAATAATAATCGACAATCATAATACCACCAACCGGCCCCAGTAAACTGGAATAACCCACCAGCCAGGTGAAAATATAACCATTCGGGTCTGCAATTAATTTCCATGGAAAAATCAGAATTCCAATCACACCGGTAATAAATCCGCCGACTCTGAAATTAATTCTGGAGGGTACTAGGTTTGCAAAATCATTTGCAGGACTTACAATATTTGCTGCTATGTTTGTTGCTAAAGTAGAAATAGCAACCGCTATCATCGCAACGCTTACTAATAATTTACTTTCAAATTTTCCGGCTAATACCAACGGATCCCAGATGGTTGTTCCGTAAATAATTGTCGTTGCTGATGTAACAACTACGCCAATAAAAGAAAACAACGTCATAGATGATGGCAATGCTATTGCTTGACCAACTACTTGTGCTTTTTGGCTTTTTGCATAGCGTGTAAAATCAGGAATATTTAAAGAAAGTGTTGCCCAAAAACCAACCATGCCTGTTAATGCAGGAAAGAAGAATCTAAAAAAATCTCCTGTAGAAGAAAATTTAGATGGTTGTTCTAGGATAGGCCCTAATCCATGACCTGCACTGATTGCCCAGAATAATAAGGCCAATGCGGCAGCGGGTAAAAAGAATGCTTTGAACACCAAAAGTTTTTTTATGCTCTCTACTCCCAGATAAACTACAAACATATTCAACAACCAAAATGCAAAAAAGCAGATTGCCGGTCCGGTTTGCAAACCAAATGATGAAGGAAAAATTTGCGGTAATGTTTCCAATGAAGGAAACCATAAACGAAACATTTGATACAGTGCAAATCCGCCAATCCATGTTTGAATACCGAACCAGCCGCAGGCAACAATTGCCCGAAGTATGGCAGGAATATTGGCACCAGTTGTACCAAAACTTGCTCTTGCAAAAACAGGAAAAGGGATGCCGTATTTTGTTCCTGCATGGCCGTTTAATATCATTGGAATCAAGACTACTAAGTTGCCGAGAAAAATAGTTAAGATGCCTTGCCACCAATTCATTCCACCTTCTATTAAAGAACTTGCGAGCATGTATGTTGGTATACACAAACTCATGCTTATCCATAAAGCCGCATAGTTCCAGGTGTTCCAGGTTCTTTTACTTTCAGGAACAGGTGCTAAATCTTCGCTGTAGAGAGATGATGTTGTTATGTCTTGATTGGTTGTCATTTCTAATTTAATTTTTCAAGCAAGGAGATTTTATACTAAATGTTCATCTGCAATCTTCAATGCTTCACTAATGATTGCCAGACCTTCATCAATTTGTTCTTTATTTATAATTAATGGAGGTGCGATGAAAATATAACCCCATCTCACAAAGGTATACAAACCCAAAGCTCTTAGCTTTGCGGCTATCAGGTTGGTGACTTTTAAATCATCACCGCTTGCATTGTATGGAGCAATTAATTCTCCTGTTGTTTTATTTTTTAAAACATCCAAACAACCCAGCAATCCTGTATTTCTGAAAGTACCCATACTTGGATGATCTGCACGCATGGCTTCAACTCTTTCTTCCAAGTATGCACCCATGTTGCGGGCATTTTCAATTAGGTTATCACTTTCATAAATTTGTATGACTGCTAATGCCGCGGCTAATGAAACCGGATGTCCGTTGTACGTCAAGCCAATCATCATAGGTGTGTTTTCATATTTTGCAGCTATCTTATCAGATACCATCAAGCAGCCTAAAGGTAAATAAGAAGAAGTTAATCCTTTTGCCATGCAAATCATATCCGGAATAATATCGTGGTTTTGGAAACCAAACCATTTGCCTGTTCTGCCAAATCCGCTCATTACTTCATCTGCAATAAAAAGAATACCGTATTTTTCACAAAGCGATTTGATTCCTTTCAAATAGCCTTTAGGATAATGCAAGCAACCGGAAGAACCGCTTTCGCCTTCTATAATAAATGCTGCAATATTTGCTTTGCCTTCAAAATGAATGACTCTTTCTACATATTCTAAACTCAATTGTAATTTAGTCGCATCATCCAAATTTTTCATTCCGAAGAAATAATACGGATCATCTAACAAAACAGCATTTGGCATTTGCTGCGCGTCGTTCGCTATTTTTCTTGGATCACCTCCAACAGACATCCCACCAATAGAACCGCCATGAAAGGCTCTGTAGCGTCCAATTATTTTATGTCTTCCTGTATATAATCTTGCCAGTTTTATTGCATTATCAACAGAGGAAGTACCGCACAATGTATAAAACGCTTTATTCAAATCACCCGGGCATATTTCTGCTAATTTGCGTGATAATTTTGCTCTTATTTCTGTGGTACAGCTTGGCGTTACGTAGCTTACTTTTTGCATTTGCTCTACCACAGCTTCAGTTATGCGCTGGTCGCCGTGGCCAATGTTTACTGACATTAATCCTGAAGAAAAATCGATTACTTTATTGCCATCGCAATCGTACAGATAGACGCCTTCTGCTCTTTCTATCGCCAATGGGTTTACACTTCCTTGTGCCGACCAGGAAAATAAACTAAATTCTTTGCTATCGCTTACTATTTGTTCTCTTGACATGGTGTCTATTTCTAAATTTGTCATTTTCTTTTCCTTAATTTTTATTCATTCAACATTTATCATTTAGAATTCATCATTTTCTTTAACTCATCCAGTTTACACCAGCTTCCGGATTCCATTTTGTCGTGCTCTTCTTCAATTTTGTCCAAAATTCTATAGAACTTTTTCCTGTGATATCACCCACCCCAAATTTACTTTCATTCCAGCCACCAAACGAAAAAGGTTCGCGTGGCACAGGCACACCAACGTTTACCCCAATCATGCCAGCACTTGCATTATCAATAATGTATCTTGCCATGCTTCCATTTTGTGTAAACACGCTCGCCGCATTTCCATAGGGATTGGCATTTTCGATTGCCAATGCTTCATCAACTGTATGGGTACGCATGATGCTGATAACCGGTCCGAAAATTTCTTCTTTCGCTACTGACATATCCGACGTAACAAAATCAATCACCGTCGGTCCGACATAGGTGCCATTTTCTTTTCCTGCTACTTTTGTGTTTCTGCCGTCTACTAAAATTTTTGCACCATTTGATTCTGCTTCTGTAATATATCTTTCTATTCTTTGCTGAGAAACCTTATCGATAACGGCTCCTAAATTTTTCCCCGGTATAATTTTTCTGGCTTCGTCGCAAATTTTATCAATAATACTGTCTACATTGCCTACCGCAATCATCGCACTGGCCGCCATGCAACGCTGTCCGGCACAGCCACTCATAGATGCCGCCACATTTTGTGCGGTCATTTCGGGCTTCGCATCCGGCAAAACCATTAAATGGTTTTTTGCACCGCCTAAGGCCAGACATCTTTTATAATTATGTGTCGCTCTTTGATATACAATTTTTGCCACCTTGGTAGAACCCACAAATGATACGGCTTCAATATCCGGATGGTCGCAAATCGCTTCTACTATTTCTACATCGCCATGCACGACATTGAATACACCATCCGGCAAGCCGGCTTCTTTTAATATTTCGGCTAATCGACCGCAGCTCAAGGGTACTTTTTCAGATGGTTTAATAATCATGCAATTTCCTAATGCGATAGCATTCGGAATGGTCCAGTTAGGCACCATGGATGGAAAATTAAACGGAACTATGGATGCGACCACACCTAAAGGAACATGCTCTGTTCTGCATTCTACACCTTTACTAACTTCTAAAACTTCCCCTGTAACTAATTGCGGCAGTGAAGTAGCAAATTCGGTTAATTCGATACATTTTTCTATTTCTGCCACAGATTCACTATAGGTCTTTCCATTTTCTTCACTGCATAGTTCTGCCAGTTCCTTTAAATATTTTTCCAGCAAATATTTATAGCGGAAAAAAACCTGTACTCTTTCTTTAATCGGAGTTCTGCTCCAGGATGGGAATGCAGCTTTGGCTGCTTTTACCGCTTCATCTAAATCTTTTGAGGATGACATGGGTACCGTAGAAAGTAAATTTCCGTCAAGAGGAGAAATTACCTCTATTTTTCTATCTGTATCCGGTGTTACAAACTGTCCGTTAATATAATTTTGAATCGCTGTGTATTTCATGTACTTACTATATGATAAAATTTAGTGAATAAATAAATCCTGCAAACTCGGTTGAACGTGACAAAAAAGGGTTTTGTCTGGTATTTTCAGTTTGGCCGGATATCAAATATAATAAAAAAAGTGTATGATTCATCATAATAATTACATCTTGTTGATCAGGAAAGTTGTTGCAATAATGACTGTAAGTCATTAAATTTGTTAAAATCATTCTTATGAAACAACTCTTGCTTCTTTGCTTTATTGCATGCTTTGGTGTTGCATTTTCCCAAAATTCTATTTTAGGTACCTGGAACAATGATGAGGTTGGTGCACTGGTTTTTAATGCGAATGGAAATGGTAGCTTTGGTGGCGGCAGTTTTACATTTACCAATACAGCCAATAAAATATTCGCAAGTAGTGATGATGGTGATTTTGTTTATACGTATAAATTTTCAAATGGACAATTAATTATTTCAGGCGGAATCTTTGATGCTCCTGTTGCCTTCACTAAAACAAAAGGTTCATCCTCAATTAACAGCAATAGCACTTCTAAATCCGGTGGAATTGATAAATCTATTGTAGGAACCTGGTGTTGGACGAATGCATCATCCACCTATACTTCAAGCTCCAGCAACACGCGTTGCATAGTAATCAATGGTGATGGCACTTATCAATATACTTATGAAGGTTCGATAAGTGGCTCCGGCGGTGGTTATTATGGTGGTTCAGCCAGCCAAAGTTCCGACCACGGTACATGGAAATTAAATGGCAATACTATCAGTATTGTTTCTGCAAATGAAGGAGCACAAACACTTTCGTTTCAAAAGAAAAATCACCCGAAAACGGGTGATCCTATGATTGTCATCGATGGCGATGCCTATGTAACGTATTACCAAAAAAATCCCTGGTAATTTTTTTCTAGAATGGTAAATCGTCATCAATTTGTGACGGAACATCAGCCTCTGTATATGCAGGTGCTGCCTGTTGTACTGATGCTGTTGATGTATTTGCAGAAACAGATTGAGTGTTTTCTTTTCTGTTTACACGCCATGCTTTCACATCTGTATACCATTTTCCATTGTATTCTCGGCTTTCTACATCAAATTCTACTGAGATATCATTGCCTTCTACAAAATTTTCATGATTGACCAAGTCACCCCAAAATTGTACTGCCACTTTTTTAGGATATTTTTCATGTGCCGTTTCAATTACGACGGCTTGTTTTTTCCAAACGCCGTTTTTCCCTTCTCCGGACTCTACCGGCATTACTTTAAACACTTTTCCGCTTAATTCCATTTTTATTATTTTTTACAAAAATAATTAAAGTAATAAGTAGTAACTAGTAAGTAATAAGATTTTTATGAACGAACTGAAAAATTACCCACACTCTTCGTAATTACCCAGTATGCTGTACTGTTTCTTAATTTATCAATAATATGCTGTTGGAATTTTGTAGCCTAGTCTGATGTTATTATGGAAAAAATACTATTTTTAACTATGGATACAACTGTTATGCAATTCGTTTCTAAAGATGCTTTGCATTTTTTCAGCGACAATAAAGTATTACTAAGTTTAGTAATGGGTTTGGGTTTAAGTGCGTGTTGCGGTTTTAGAGTTTTTGTGCCATTACTGGTTGCCAGTATTGCCTCTAAAATGGGAATTTTGCACTTAGGTGATAGTTTCCAATGGATGAGCAGCACTGCAGCTATTATCTGTTTCGGAGCTGCTACTATTTTTGAAATTGGCGGTTATTACATTCCATTTATAGATAATATTTTAGATACGATAATGACACCGGCTTCCGTTATTGCCGGCACGCTTTTAACGGCTTCTGCTATTCTACCTGATGTAGACCCAATGCTGAAATGGGGTTTAGGTATTATTGTGGGCGGTGGAAGCGCAGGCATAATTCAAGCAGGAACGGCATTGACGCGAGCCACGTCTACCGCGACAACTGCGGGCGTTGCCAACCCGATTGTAGCAACTGTAGAACATATTTTAGCCATTGTCGGAAGTATTTTCAGTATTGTTATACCTTTTATCATTGCCGGAATTGTTTGTGTGGTGATAGTGATAATGTTGTTTTTTGTCATCAGATACTTTAAGAAACATATTCCGAAAACGGAAGTGATGCCTGTGAGGAAGAAATAGTTTTTTTAACCACATAGTTCCGAAAGTTCGGAACATAGTTTTTTAAGAAAAGCAAATCGGATTTTGCCATTCATAATCGGATTGATGAAGAAAAACAGAGTTGCAAGCTTTGCTTGCTTTATGTGAATCTATTAACAACCGTATATTATCATCAAACCTTTAAGCTCTTTACCTTTCTATGTATCTATGTGGTTAATTTATTAAATGTCTTGTATCTTGTGTCTTGATTCCTAGATCAAATAATGAACGCATCCACCCAAAATACACTTAACTTTTTATCGAAACTGACCATTCGACGAGTGTGGAATATGGGCTTAATTTATCTTTCTTTTTATTTGACTAAGTATTTGAAAAAACCGGTTCAATTAGGCATGCCGTTTTCTATTTCATTTGAGCCAACCACTTCCTGCAATCTGCGTTGTCCGGAATGTCCGAGCGGTTTGCGTTCTTTCACGCGACCGATTGGAATGCTGGAGCAAGACTTTTTTCAAAAGACAATTGATGAAATTTCAGATAAATTAATTTACCTCACCTTTTACTTTCAGGGTGAACCTTATTTGCATAAGAATTTTTTAGAAATGGTTTCGTATGCCAAAAAGAAAAAAATCTATACGGCCACTTCCACCAATGCGCATTATTTAACGGATGCAATGTCTAAGAAAACCATAGAAAGCGGATTGGACAGATTAATCATTTCCATTGACGGTACTACACAGGAAACCTATCAGAGTTACCGGGTGGGCGGACAATTAGATAAAGTGATTGAAGGTGCAAAAAACATCGTACACTGGAAAAAAGAAATGCAATCGAAAACACCGTATATCATTTTTCAGTTTTTAGTGGTGAAACCCAATGAACACCAAATTGATGATTTGAAATTACTCGCAAAAGAAATTGGTGTGGATGAAGTAATTCTGAAAACAGCACAGGTGTATGATTACAAAAACGGCAATGAATTAATTCCGGAGAATGAACACTATTCTCGTTACAGAAAAAACAGCGATGGTACTTATTCCATCAAAAATAGCTTAGAAAATTCTTGCTGGAAATTGTGGCACAGTTGTGTCATTACCTGGGATGGCAAAGTGGTTCCTTGTTGTTTTGACAAAGATGCGCAATATCAGTTAGGTGATTTGCAAACGCATTCTTTTGCTCAAATCTGGAACAATGATTTGTATAAGGATTTCCGCGTAAAATTAGTGAGAGGCAGGAAGGAAATTGACATCTGCACAAATTGCAGCGAGGGTTGTGAAGTGAATTTTAATTATGAAGTTTAATTTTTTCACGCAAACCTGTCTGCCGACAGGCAGAGACGCAAAGAACGCAAAGTTGTTTCTTCGAAAGAGGAAATCTAATTATTGTAAAAATAAGCTTGAAATTTATACCAAAATTTGGTAATTTTGGAAAAAAGATTTCATTATGAAAAATAATACTTCTGTTGCATTAGGAAACTATTTTGAAAATTTTGTAGAAGACAAAATAAATCAAGGACGCTATAAAAATGCCAGTGAAGTGATACGTGCCGGCTTGCGTTTATTGGAAGATGAAGAAAATAAAATTACCTTGCTCAAAAAAGAAATTGAGATAGGACTCAACAGTGGAATTGCCAAGAATTTTAATGCAAAGAAACACTTACAATCATTAAAATCAGGAAAGAAAAAAAATGGTTGAATTTCATTTAAGTAATAAAGCTGTTGATGATTTATCAAATATTTGGGAATATACCTGTGATGAATGGTCAGAAAAACAAGCAGATACTTACTATACATTTTTATTGAGGACATGTAAAGAGCTTGCAGAAAATCCAAAATTAGGAAAACATTATCTTGAAATAGGAAACAATATTTTAGGATACTTAGCCAACAAGCATATTATATTTTATCAAATCATTTCAAAGAAAGAAATAGTAATAGTCAGAATTTTGCATGGCAACATGGATTTAAAAAACAGAATGGAAGAATAAAGCGCAAGAATTGCAGCGAGGGTTGTGAAGTGAATTTAATTACGAGGTGTGATTTTTTCACGCAAAGACGCAAAGAACGCAAAAGTTGTTTTTCAATCTCAATACTAAGTACTAACTACTCAATACTATTTATTCATCGCATCATAAATCACTTGCTGTATCTTAGGTCGAATGCCTTGTTTTGCTAAAGTATTCACATCGGCGCTTGGATACACACGATTGCATAAGAAAATAAATATCAGATTATTTTTAGGGTCAGCCCAGGCGATGGTACCCGTAAAACCGGTATGTCCGAACGATTCCGGGGAAGCGGCATCACAGGTCGGTCCGTCTTGTCCTGCAGGTGTTGGCTTATCAAAACCAATCGCTCTTCTGTTGTTTGGATATTGTTTAGTCGTAAAGTTTTTAATCGTGCTTGCATCATAATATTTATAGCCACCGTAACTTCCGCGGTTCAGTAACAATTGGAAATATTTCGCCAGATCATTAGCGTTACTGAAAATTCCTGCATGACCAGCTACACCGCCCAGCAACGCTGCACCTTGATCGTGTACGGTTCCTAACAACAAAGACTGTCGGAAATTCTTTTCTATTTCTGTCGGCATAATTTTATTCAGATCATATCCATTCCATTTCGGATTATATTGGGTATAATTCATACCCAACGGTGCATACAAATATTTTCGTGTAATATTCTGCAAGGAATCTTTATACGTTTTTTCAATAATTGGTTTTAGCAAATAATACCCTAAATCGCTGTACTTATACTCTTTCACCGGCGATAAACCGCAATCATAAATCATTTTCCAGACAGAATCCTGAAATGACTTTTTCAAAAACAGACTGTCTAAAATTTTCACAGAAAATACAGAATCCTGAATTTTAGCATACCACAAACCATCAGGATTTCCCGCTGAATCCAGCGTATTCTTATAAAACGGAATCCACGCAGGCAGACCAGCCTGATGGCACAGCATTTCTTTAATGATAATATCTTTCTTATTTGAACCTTCAGGATACGTATAGTAATCACCCAGTTTTTTATTGACATCAATTTTACCTTGTTCCTGCATTTTCATAATCATTGGCACACTTGCCGTTACTTTTGTAAGAGAAGCAATATCAAACAAGTCTGTTAACTTAGTGGCTATTGTATTATCGTACGTATGAAAGCCATAGGCTTTTTCATAAATCACATTGCCATCTTTCGCTACTAACAATTGTGCGCCCGGAAAAATTTTATCTTCAATGGCTTTATAGATAATTCCATCCGTTTTTTTGAGTGTTTTAGCGTTCATATTTACCTCGAGCGGATTGCCATATTTTAAACGCATATTGGCTTGCGTGCATTCACCGCTGCCGTATTGAAATTTGCCAACCGTAACCGGCAATGTTCCCTCTGCACCGCGTGCACCAAAAATAATTTGTGCAACAATAGATTCCGCTTCCTCTTCTTCATTATATCCAACAATAATTGAGTTAAAATCCTGAAAGTATTTTAAACTATATGGTGAGCCTAATACACATAACATCGTTGTATTTTGTTTATTCACTTGCTTTAAAAAAGAAATGGAATTATCTGTTAAGCCGAAATTTTTTGCAGCAAAGCGACTCATATCCTGTATGTCCGCTATTACTAAATGATAGTCTTTTAGTTTTACAAGTGCATCATTAAACGTTTTAATATCTGTATCTTTTGGAAAAAAGAAATGATCGACTTGTGTATATTTATCAAGCATCGTAGAAAAGACTGTAGTTTTGCTGCTACCAATACTTACATTTGCAATTCGTTTCTGCAAATTTAAAACCGGAATAATTTTAGCGGAATCCTGCACCACAGTAATTGCATTTTCAAGTAATCTAAACTTCAGGTATTTGGCACTATCGCTGTTGATATCCGCATCAATACCATCTAAATTGATTGGTTTATATTGATTTAATCCCAGCCAAAATTTTGCTGCTAAAATTTTGCGAACTTTTCTGTTAATTGTCTCTTCACTGATAATAGAATCCTGCAAAACTGCGCAACGTACTCCTGCAATGGCAGCATCTACATCATCCGGAAACAGCATCACATCATTGCCTGCAACTATCGCCATTACTTCTGCTACACCTGAAGGATAATATTTCGTAATACCTTTCATGTTCATTGCATCCGTAAATACCAGTCCTTTAAAACCCATGGAGTCGATGAGTTTTTGTTGAATAATTTTAGGTGACAAGGTTGCAGGAAAATTGGGTGCCCCATCCAAAGCCAGTACATTCAAGTGTGAGACCATAATACTGCCGACACCATAACGGATAAACTGTTTGAATGGATATAATTCTACAGACTCTAACCTTTCTAAGGAATGTGTAAGGACCGGCAAGTCTTTATGTGAATCGACATCCGTATCGCCGTGACCGGGAAAATGTTTACCGCTTGCCAGGATTTTATTATCCTGCATGCCTTGCATATAGGCTAGCCCGCGGCGCACCACACCAAATTTATTATCGCCGAAAGAACGATCGTTAATCACCGGATTATTCGGGTTACTGTTTACGTCAATATCCGGCGCAAAGTTGATATGAATACCGATACGCTTCATTTGTCGCGCAATT
>DAORIK010000068.1:0-13823 GCA_035438465.1 Chitinophagales bacterium
CGTGTCTCGTGTCTTCACGAAACACACATGAAATACAAAAGATTCAGACAACTTTAAGATTAATGAAGATTATAACTCCTTCCGAAATTGATAAACATCCCTATGCTGTAAGGTTTTTCGTTTTTTACTTTTCTGTTTAAGTAATATTTTTTGTCGCCAATACAAGTACCTTTGCAAACATTTTTTGTGGTAATGTACTTTCCATTTTGTAGAATACTATAATTGCGTAAGCCTTGATATGCTAAATCTAAACTGTTTTTATAAGTCGCATCTGTTATCAATCCTAATTGTAACGCTTTACTGATGCCATAAGCAAACATGGCAGTAGAAGAACTCTCCATATAATTCTTGGGCTCTGTTGGTCGCACAGTCAGCTGATACCAATGTCCGTTTTCTTTATTTTGTAATTCAGGTAAGTGTACAATCATCTCTTTTAAATAGCCTGCAAGTACATTCCGGTTCGGGTTTGTTGCAGGCATGGTTTCCAGTAAGTCCGATAGGGTAACCACCACCCAGCCATTGCCGCGTCCCCATATCTCCGCGCTTTTTCCCGTGGTTTTATCCGCCCAGTTTAACTGACTGCCAAAAGAGAAATGTCCTTTCTTTTGTTCATCATAACCATGCACCCATAAGCCTGTGTTTTTATCCTGCAATTTTTCTCTGTGCAAGCTGATTTGTTTAAACAATTCATCCAGGTAAGTTGGGTCATTTGTTGCCTTATACATTTCCATCAAAAATTGTCCTATCATAAAAACAGTATCGTCCCACAATTCTCTGTGAGCAGGTAAATGTGAAACAGCACCTTCTTTGGTTCGCTTGATTTTTAAATAATCAGCGTAAATTTTCTCACACACTTTTTTATATTTTTCTTCATTGGTAACTCTGTATAAAAATGCCATCCCTAAACCGGATGCCACAGCATTTGGAACTTTGCCATTGGCATGTGTATAGGATTTATCCATAGCTGTTTTGATGTAATCAAAATAAATTTTCTTCTTTGTAGAATCAGTATTGTTATCGTATTGCTTTACCATCGTATAGAGCAATGAAGCATTCATCCAGTTCCAGTGATAGCCTTTAGCAGGCATATACTTTTCACGTGCATATACATCTAAAGAATCCGTCCAGTTTTGCGCATGATTTACTTGAAACGAAGTGAGGAGGCATGAAAGCAACAATATTTTTCTCATACGATAAAAATACGAAATGAAGCAATCGAAGATTTACTTTTTACAATAAAAAAGGATTACTATTCTTTTTTTAATTCATCTTCAATAATTTTCGGAATCTGTTCAGAGAGAATGTTACTTCCGATTATTTTATGATTCTTATTTAATACATAAATCTGAGGAGTGTGCTCTACATGATACTTGGAACCAAAACCTGTTTTATTATCGGGATCAAAAATATTATGAAAAGTCATACCGTTTTTAATCAAATATTCTTTCCATTTATCCGCTTCACCATCTAAACAGATGGAAAAAATATCAACCCCCTTATTCTTCCATTCATTGTAAAACTTTACCAGTTTGGGCGATTCTTTTTTGCAGTTCTCACAGTCATAAGAGAAAAGATAAACAATAGTAAAAGGAGTTTTTATATCATAAATAGATATCGTTTTTCCATTTTCATCGGTTCCTGTTACATCCTGACCGATATTTCCGATTAAACTTGGTTTTATAAGTCGCGCCTGTTGTCTTAATCTGTCAACTTCATAATCTTTTGCCCAAAACGCCTGATCATAAGTCCAGTACTTTTCAATTAAGTGTACATAAAAGGCATCCTGACCCATCACTTTGGGTTGTTTGTATTGCAAAGCAATCCAATTGACGGTAAACTTAAACATTTCCTTATTTGCCTTAGACAAATCAATGACAACATCAGCATATTTTATTAATGAATCTGCAGCCTGCGGAAGCATGTCAATATATTTTTTGAGTTTATTGTAATACATGGGAGTATACAACATCCTTACATCCGAAAAATCATACCCTTTCCAGTAATCATTAATAAAATAATAGGATTGAAGCATTTCGTCTACTGTTCCGTCAGGGCGTTTCGGATAGCGGATGTCCGCATTCTGCCCTAATAACTTAAATCTTGTAAAAAAAGCATTCGGGTAATTATCGGCAAACCATTTTATATGTGCTTTTCGTAAGGCTACTAACTTTTCTCTTTCCGCATCTGTCTTTAGATATTCCGCACTGCCATTGGCATACAAGTTTAATATACGCTGAAAAGAATCAAATTTTGGTGCAACTTCCGCTTCAAATTTTAAATTTTTATACAACAATTCATTATCCAACGAGTTTGTGACGACCATACTCTTAACCGGATTCTCTCTGTCGAATGAAAGTGAAAACTGCTGCTGATCATCTAACAACATCTGTGTATAATGAAAATCCGGGAACAAAATAAAATACATACCTTTCTGATAGGCGGTATCTTTCTTAAAAACCGCTTTGCCCTTTGCATCTACCCAGGCAGAATCTGCAATATACTGTTGTTCACCTAAAAATGCGAGGAGTTTCACATACTCGTTGGATATTCCTTTTATTTGCAACTGAATGTCAGCGGGCTTATTCTCATTTGCCGCAATAATAGAACCGAATAAGTTTATAAATAAAAAGAGAGTAAAAAATGATTTCATTTTTTCAGTGTATTTTCAGGATTTTATTACTGTGAATTTATGATATCTGATCATAAAATATGCCAGTTTAAGCATTTTAAACAAAATTTTAAGATTTTGTTCCTATAAATCAAATTTAATCCCTTGCGCCAGTGGTAAATCTGTTCCGTAATTAATGGAACTGGTTTGTCGTCGCATATATGCTTTCCAAGCATCAGAGCCGGACTCCCTGCCACCACCTGTCTCTTTTTCACCACCAAATGCTCCGCCAATTTCTGCGCCGGAAGTACCCATGTTTACATTGGCAATACCACAATCAGATCCTGCTGCAGATAAAAAGGCTTCCATTTCCCTCATGTTGGAGGTAATGATTGCAGAGGATAATCCCTGTGGAACTGCATTCTGTATGGCAATTGCATCATCCAGGTTATCATATTGCATCAGATATAAAATAGGAGCGAAGGTCTCCGTCATAACTATCGGCAGTTGACTATCTACTTCTGCAATACATGGCTTTACATAGCTTCCGGATTCATATCCTGAGATTGATAATACTTCACCTTCTACTATAAATCTGCCGCCTTGCTGTTTGCATTGCTCAATGGCAGCTGTATACATTTTAACTGCATGTGTATCGATTAATGGTCCAACATGTATACCATCTTCCAATGGATTGCCAATTTTCAATTGGGCATATGCACTCACTAGTTGTTGTTTAAACTGTTCATAAACAGAAGAATGCACAATCAATCGTCGAGTAGTAGTACAACGTTGTCCGGTGGTTCCGGTCGCACCAAAAACAGCTCCCACCACGGCTAATTTCAGGTCTGCATTTGGTGTGATGATGATTGCATTATTTCCACCTAATTCGAGTAAGCTTCTTCCGAGCCTTGACGCTACTACCTTACCAACCTCTTTGCCCATTCTGGTAGATCCGGTTGCGGATATCAGTGGAATGCGTTCGTCGTGTGCCATCCATTCCCCAATATTTCTGTCACCATTTATCAAACAAGATAAACCTTCAGGTAAATTATTGGCTTTTATTACTTTTTCTGCAATTTTCTGACAAGCAACTGCCGTTAAGGGTGTTTTTTCAGATGGTTTCCATATACAAACATCACCGCAAACCCATGCCAGCATTGCATTCCAGCCCCAAACGGCAGCAGGAAAGTTAAATGCCGTTATAATTCCTACAATTCCTAGCGGATGCCATTGCTCATACATTCTATGACTTGGTCGCTCAGAGTGCATACTTAAACCGTATAATTGGCGTGACAAGCCAACAGCAAAGTCGCATATATCAATGATTTCCTGTACTTCACCTAACCCTTCCTGTAAACTCTTTCCCATCTCGTAGGATACTAATCGACCTAAATCATCCTTATGTTTCCGGAATTCATCGCCCATTTGTCGTACTATTTCACCGCGCTTTGGTGCAGGTACAGTTCGCCAGATTTTAAATGCTTCTTCTGCCTTTTCCAATACTTTTTCATATGCTTCTTTAGAAGTAATTTGGACAGAAGCGATTTTCTTACCATCAACAGGTGAATAAGAATCTAGTGCAGCAGAAGTTTCCAACCACTTTGCACCTGTAGAAGTACCTGAATTCGTTTCATTTATACTAAGATTTTGTAAAAATTGCATACCGGTATTATTTATAATTCGAAAAATAAACAGACGTTTTGAGACGTTCAGATTATTTTTGACAAAGTTACTAAAATGTTTTAATCAACCTCGCAGGTTAAAGCTATCTAAAAATTAGGTAAGTTTGTGATTCAAAATATAAATATGAGTTTATTAGTTTTATTACAGGCAGGCGGAGCACCGGGAGGCGGCTATTCTACATTAATTATGATGGGTTTAATGTTCGTGGTGTTTTATTTCTTTTTAATTCGTCCTCAATCAAAAAAAGCAAAAGAGGCACAGGCTTTTGTAGATAGTTTAAAAACTGGTGATAAAGTAGTTACTTCTTCAGGAATACATGGAAAAATCATTTCAATTAATGATGAAGACAAAACAATCTTATTACAGGTAGACGGACCAACTCGTTTAAAAATGGAGAAATCTTCCATTAATGCCGATTTGACTAAAGCAGTGAACACTGCTGCAACTGTTGAATCTAAATAGTTTCTTTCACGCTGGAAAGCAAAGTTTCTAAGTTTTATATTTTCTATGCTTAGAGTTGGAATCACAGGTGGTATCGGAAGCGGAAAATCAACCGTTTGCCGGATTTTTGCTACGTTGGGAATTCCAATCTATTACGCTGACATACGCGCTAAAGAATTGATGATTTCAGATTCAGATGTCATTCATCAAATAAAAAATTTATTTGGTAAAAATGCTTATGATGAAAGTGGTCATCTGAATCGTAAGTTTATTGCAGAACAGGCTTTTCAGAATAAAAATTTGTTACAACAACTAAATGCTATTGTTCATCCGGCAGTCTTTCGCGACACTTTAGAATGGTATCAAACACACCACGACAAAGCATATACATTGTACGAGGCAGCTATTATGTTTGAAAGTGGCAGTTATAAGTTCCTGGACAAGGTAATTACTGTTTTTGCACCATTGGAAGACAGAATAGCCCGTACCATAAAACGTGATAACATCAGCAGGGAAGAAGTGCTGGAACGTATTGACAAACAAATGCCTGAAGAGGAAAAGATGAACCGTGCGGATTATATTATTTACAACGATCATTCTCAACCATTGATAGAACAGGTGTTGAACATACACCGTTTGTTTATTAATAAGCATACATAAAGGATGTATAATTAAACATTATCATTTATATTTATACCGTAAATTCCGGATATGTACGCAAGAATATTCTTTATTATTGCCATGATTACGGCAATGGCTTCCTGCAATAAAGAACCAGTGTCTAAAATCTCCCCCACGGTAAGCAAGGCCACTGCCCGTCGGAATTTGTTCATTCCTCAAGCGGATTGGAGTGGAAGCCTTAAAAGCATTACAGTGTATCATTACATGGGAGATTCTCTTCTCTATACGGGTTATAACCAATATTATTATTCCAATAAAAAAATCACGGCACAATGCTTTAAGAATGATTACGCAACAAATATTGATTCTTCAATATTGCTGTATAATGATTATGTCCTGAGGTTTGTAAATATCAACTATGATACGTCATTTTATGATGCGAGTAAAATTGCGATTACCTATAATTATGATTCCATTACCGGGAAATTAATCAATATAAATCATCAATTTCCTTCATCCCTGTTCTGGAATATTTCCGGTGTTATCATAAATTATAGCGGAAACAACCCGACTGGATATTACATCGCTTCAGGGAATTTGGATGATATTTATATTCGACCTGTTAATAATATAGTACAAACCAACGATGCCGATTCATTGTCAATCACAAAAGACCCTGCAACTGGGAACTATATTTATGACACCTATCATTACTCAGGTATCAATTATCCAGATGTACTATCTATTCTGAATACAGTATCTTTTCTATCTTCCTACGGTTTTGATACTTATGGTTTCATTTTTCCGTATTACCTGACCGGTGCTGATAACTGGCACCCCTTGACAAAATTGCCGGCACAAAAAATAACTAATTATAGTTACTCATCATTTTCTTACGCTACGAATTACTACTACCATACGACTGGTAGTATCGTAAATTCTATTGTCATCGATGCCCCTGTGGTGGCTTCTCGTGATTCTTTAGTCTTTTCATACTACTAAACAGCATTTACAATTACATAATTTCTTTCTTAACGTTTATATTTCTAATTTTATCGCTTAATGATTAGAGAATGACAGAGACAGTAAATTGTTTAATTATAGGTGCAGGTCCTGCGGGTTATACTGCCGCTATTTATGCTGCGCGCGCAAATCTTAAACCTGTTTTATATACAGGATTACAACCGGGTGGTCAATTGATGACCACTACTGATGTAGAAAATTACCCCGGATATCCCGATGCTGTAACCGGCCCTAAAATGATGGATGATTTTCAAAAACAAGCAGAAAGGGTTGGTGCTGATATTCGTTTTGGGATTGCTACTAAGGTAGATTTTTCAGATACTGTACATAAAGTATGGATTGACGAGGAAACAGAAATTCATGCAAAATCTGTAATTATTGCAACCGGTGCGGATGCAAAATGGCTGGGAATGCCTTCAGAAAAAAGGCTGAACGGCAGCGGTGTTTCTGCCTGTGCGGTTTGTGATGGTTTTTTATTTAAAGGAAAAGAAGTTGCCATTGTTGGTGCAGGTGATACTGCTTGTGAAGAAGCACTGTATTTATCCAATCTTTGTCCGAAAGTACACATGATTGTGCGCAGCGATAAAATGCGTGCCTCTAAAATTATGCAGGACAGAGTGATTGCGAAAGAAAATATTACCATTTACTGGAACAGCGAAACAGACGATATTTTAGGTGAACATAAAGTAGAAGGAGTTCGACTGAAAAACAATAAAAGCAACGAGTTTTCTGAAATAAAAGTAGAAGGATTTTTTGTTGCAATTGGACACAAACCAAATTCTGATATTTTTAAAGGTTGGTTGGACATGGATGAAACAGGTTATTTAATTACCATACCGGGTTCCACTAAAACAAATGTTGCAGGTGTTTTTGCAGCAGGTGATGTGCAGGATAAAATTTACAGACAAGCGGTGACGTCTGCAGGGTCAGGCTGCATGGCGGCGTTGGATGCAGAACGATACCTTGCGGAGTTTTTTCATTAATTTTAGATGAAACATACTATTTGCCTTTGTTTTTCGTTTTGATAAAAAATAAACGGTATGAAAAAAGTATGTTTAGCATTTGTATGCTTTATTAGCATACATTTATTTGGTCAGAGTAATACTACTCCTGCTCAACTTAAAGCCGCAACAGGCATTAGTGCTGTTACAGAAGATGATAGCTGGTTTTCTTTTAAGGTCTTAAGTTATAATGTCTTTTATAAACCAAAAGGAGATGACCCCATAACTATAACAAATAACGGAGCTGCTTTTTCACCGCAGGTAAAGAAGCTCATCCAAAGTGCAAAACCGGGTGATGTTTATTACATTGAAGATATAAAAGTGATGGGGCCGGATAATTTGGTTAGAAAAATTCCTGGTATTACGTTTAAAATTATTTAATAAAAAACGGAGTCCTTACGAACTCCGTTTTGTCTTTTAATTGTATGGTTTTTGATTGAATAAGACTTCTAAAAGTATCTTATAAATCAGAAAACGAATATCAGTAATAATGAGTAGTTTTTAGTACGTGGTAACACGGATGTATTTCATTTAACCACTAAAAGCATAGAATTTTATAAAATAAAGCACGATGTTCTTTGCAATTCATTTAATTTATGTAGAAAACATAGTTCCGATAAATCGGAAAGAAGCGCAGCTTCTTCTATCTTTTTCTAATGCTGACCGATAATTTTTAGGCTAAGTACTTATTGCTTTGAAAACTATGTTTCTATGTGGTTAAAATAGGATAGTTCTAAATCAGCTTGTGATCCATTGCGTATTTAATTAAACCAACAATGGTTTTGGTGTTGAATTTGCGTATCATATTTTTACGGTGCGTTTCTACGGTACGTTCGCTGATAAAAAGTTTATCGGCAATTTCTGCATTATTTAATTCTTGTACAATCAATTTTAATATTTCTAATTCACGTTCAGTCAGTTTTGCCTGTTCTTCACTTTTTTCAGGTTTTGTGTGTTTATGCTTCACCATTTCTTCTGTCACATCATCACTAAAATGCATTTTACCTTGTGCCACTTTATGAATAGCCTCAATTAATTCCCTGTTGCCAACATTTTTTAATACATAACCGGAAATTCCAACATCGAGCATTTTATTGATGTCAGCAATATTTCCTGACATAGATAATGCTATAATTTTTATTTCAGGATATGATCTTTTTATTCTTTTTGTCAGTTCATATCCATCCATCTCCGGCATACTTATATCCGTTAAAATAATATCCGGTTGTAACGTTTCTAATTCTTCCAGCAATAAATTTCCATTTGTATAGGTTTTTATAATCTCTATAGAATCATTAGCAGATAAAATAGCGGATAAGCCATCAATCAACATCTGATGGTCATCCACTAATACAATTTTATGTTTCTTCATCGTTGTCAAGATAATGGAATTTCTATAATAATGGTAGTACCATTTTTGGGTGATGATTCTATTTCAAACTTTCCTTTTAAATAATCAGTTCTCAATTGCATATTCTTTAAGCCTATACCGGCTTTTTGTTTTACTTCTTCTATATCAAATCCTTTGCCATTATCCTCCATCAGCAAAGAAATTTCATTTATATCTGCTGAAAGCTGAATTGACATTTGCGTCGCCTGTGCATATTTTAATGCATTATTAACTGATTCCTGTATGATACGATATAACATTAACTTTTCTGTATCTTCTAACGAATTTTCTTCAAATCCATTGCATTCAAAATTAATCTGTATTTTTTTTGTTTGATTTATTTTTGAGACAAAATCAACAATGGCATGTTTTAATCCGTATTTTATCAAGGCATCCGGCACCATATTATGTGATATATTCCTTATTTCTCTGATAGAATCATCCAGAATGCTCATAGAATTCTGTAATCTTATTTTTTCTTCAGCCGTACATTTCTCACTTTCAAGTGTACTTAAATTTAATTTAGTTGCTGATAATAGTTGTCCAACACCATCGTGCAATTCACGGGCTAATCGTTGCCGTTCATTTTCTTCAGATTCTAAAATAGCTTTCGAGCGTTTTGCTTCTTCTTTTAATAATTCCTGTTGTAACATTTTTTCCTGTCTGAATTTATATCTGTAATATATCAACCTGAATATGAAAACAGTTAATAGCAGAACTGTTCCTAAAATAATTAGCATTACATTTCTTCTGCTGATTTTTAATGCCTGTTGCGAAATTTGCTGTTGTTTTTTTTCTGTATCATATAATGTTTGCAGTTCAGCAATTTTTTGTTCAGATGCTTCATTGATGATACTGTCTTTCATCAGCATACTTTCTCTTAATAAATCATATGCTTCATTTGGACGATTTGTTTTAAAATAAATTTCTGCCAATAATTCTGCAGCATTTTTGACACCTACTTTATAACCGGCTTTTTTACTGAGTTCTATGCTTTTTTTATAATAGGAAACGGCTAAATCATATTTTTTTTGTGCACTGTAAATGGTGCCTAAATTGCAGTAACTGTCACCGAGTAATTTGTTATTATTAAACGTAGAGTCGATTGTTATCGCTTTAAAATGATACAATATTGCATTATCAAAATCATTTGAATAATAATAACAATTAGCGATATTATCGTAAAACATGGATTTATTAAATTCAGCATTCAGTTGTTTGCAGAGATTAAGTCCTATGCTATCATATTCCAGTGCTTCTTTATATTTTGCCTGCATGCCATATATATTGGCGATGTTATGATAAATACTGATGTGACTTCTATCCGGCTTTGTTTTTTTTACTATCTCAAATGATTTATTGGCATATTCTTCGGCTAATGCTAACTGATATTTTGACTGGTAAATCATCGAAATATAATTGTAGCAGGTTGCCATTTCGTTTTGAAGGTTTAATTGTTCATTCAGTTTTAATGCTTTTAACTGATATTGCATCGCTTTATCGTATTCGCCTTTTTGCCAGTAATTAGACCCTAATGCAGCGAGGGCTTTTGCTTTTAAGGTATCATCTTTTTCTGTTATAAAAATGGTCAACGCTTTTTCATTGTGCTGAATAGCAAGGTTAAAATTCCCTTTTATATTTTCGAGAATACCAAGATTAAGTTGTGACAGGCCTATGCCTTTGGCATAATTATTTTTTTCAGAAAACTTTAACATAGAATCTGTGTAAACAGTTGCCCTGCTTACATCCACCCGCTGATAAACCAGGTATTGATTGTTATAATAGTCTACTTTTTGTGCAATATCCATAAAGTTTGTTGCTGACGGTTTTGTGCAGCCACAAACAAATAATATAATCAGATGAAGATGTTTCATAGAAGATTGGATAAATATAGAAAGATGTATTCAGATTTCTAATCCAAACTTTGGGTAAGTATATTTTATTTTAACATTATTTATAACCATTTTATAGCTTCCTGAAACTAAAATTGGCATAAAAATAGTTTTATCTTTGAAAACAAGAATGAAGAAAGTCTTCACTATATTATTTGTGCTATTTTTTGTAATTCGCTACAGCCATGCACAAACCGAACGTGACACTATAAAACTACCTCAAGTCATCTTTAATGGTGACACTATGGAAGAAATTATACTGGACCCGATTGAGGTAAATGCTACTCGTTTAGAAAAAGTAAATCTGGAAGAATGGCAGATGCGCTACTTGCGGAAAGTATATCCTTACGCGTTGCGTACAGCCCGTTTAACAAAAAAAATAAATGAGGATTTAGAGAATTGCAAAACAAAAAAGGACCGTAAACGTTATTTGAACGAGTGTGAAAAAGTGATGCGAGAGGAATTTGAATCGAGTTTGAAGAATTTAACGAGAAAACAAGGACAATATTTAATTAAATTAATCAACAGAGAAACAGGACAGACAGTATATGATTTACTGAAAGAATACAGAAGCGGGTGGAAAGCATTTTGGTGGAACTTTGCCGGAAAATTTTTTCAATTGGATTTGAAAGCGGAATATGATCCGGAAGGAGAAGACAAAGAAACAGAAAATTACATTCAACGATTACAATATATTTATCATACAGACGGTACAAATTATTTAATACAACATGAGCAATTCAATACACCAGTTCCGGGTAAAAAGCGCCCAAAATAAGGAAGTCAACCTTGCAGACTATAAAGGCAAAGTAGTAATGATTGTAAATACTGCTTCCAAATGCGGTTTAACGCCACAATTCGACAAACTCGAAAAATTATACAAAGAATTTAAAGATGAAGGATTTGAGATAATAGGTTTTCCTTCCAATGATTTTGCCGGTCAGGAGCCAAATTCTTCTGACAAGGCTGAAGAATTTTGTAAAATTAATTACGGAGTTACTTTTCCCATCATGGAAAAAATTCACGTAAAAAAAGGAGAGGGGCAGCATGAAGTTTTTAAATTCTTAGGAGATAATGCTCCCGGTTTAAAAATATTGACGCATCCTAAATGGAATTTCCAGAAATACTTAATTGATAAAGATGGGAAAGTGGTCGATTATTTTATTCCCACAACCGAACCTGATTCCGAAAAAATAAAAAATGAAATTCAGGAATTGCTGAAAAAGTAGTATTTTCATTTGAATGAAATACCTGCTGTTTTTATTCGTGTTATTGTTCACAGCAATAAACTCCTTCGCACAAACTATTAGCACAACTGATTGGAAGCAATTTATTCCTTCACCGGAAATGCCTTCAGCGGTTCAATGTAAAAATTCAAACAACAATTTAGACGTTGTTAAGTATAATGATACTTACTATGTTGCCTTCAGAACATCCAAGACACATTTTGCTTCCAAGAAAACGAAACTCTATATCATTAGTTCCAAAGATTTTAATACATGGAAATATGAGACAGAATTTTATGTAGAAGCTGATATGCGTGAACCTAGGTTTGTTATTTTTAAGAATCACCTGCATTTTTATTTTTTTCAAGGCGGCACTAAAATGTTTAGATTTGAACCTAAGTTTATCTGGACCAGTATATTATCTGATACAGGCTGGGGCAGTAAAACAAAAACAAATCTGGATGGCTTTGTTAATTGGCGATTCAGAACACACAATGACAAGCTTTATTTATCTGCATATTACGGTGTGAATTTATATAATGATGAACATCAGGCAAATTTGCGTCTGTTTACTTCAGAAGATGGGATTCATTTTTCACCTATTTCAGAACACCCTCAAGTAACCACAAAAGGCGCAGAAGAAGGCGAATTTATATTCGATAAGCAAGGAAACATTTGGTCAACGGTACGTTTGGAAGGTTCAGGTTCGTATTTATGTTTCGCATCAAAAGATTCCATTGATAAATGGTCGAAGAAATTTTCTAAGCTGAAATACGACAGTGCTTTGATGTTTGAAAATGACGAAGATATTTATTTAGTTTCGAGAAGGCACCTGAAAGGAAACGCCACAGAAGTGGAATTTCCGGATAAAAAACAGCGTCGTAAAAACCTTATAAGGTATTCATTCTCAAAAAAAGTAACGGCACTTTTTAAAATCAACAAAGAAAAAATGGAAATTGAACATGTGATGGATTTCCCCAGTACAGGTGATACCGCATTTCCGGGAATCGTACAAAAAGATGACTCTACCTTTTATTTGCTGAATTATTCGTCTGATATTCACAAAAGAGATAAGATCTGGATCGGCGGACAATTAGGCAAAACATTTATTTATAAAACAGAATTGACAATTAACGATTAACGATGTACGATCGGTAACTATATTAAAATTCAGATAAAATCGTTAATTGTTAATCGTTAATCATTCATTTAATATTTATCTTTGATTCATGAAACTCGATATTTTAGTATTTGCAGCCCATCCGGATGATGTGGAACTTGCCTGCAGCGGCACCGTACTGAAACATATTAATTTAGGATACAAAGTTGGCATTATTGATTTAACAAGAGGGGAGTTAGGCACTCGTGGTTCCGCTGAAATTCGTACAATGGAATCTGAAAATGCTACTAAAATTTTGGGAATACATGCCCGAGAGAATTTAGGATTCAGTGATGGATTTTTCGAGATTGATGAAGCTCATTTACTGAAAGTTGTGGAAGTCATCAGAAAATATCAACCTGAAATAATATTGGCAAATGCTGCCTTTGACCGCCATCCCGATCACAAAAGGGCTGGAGATTTAGTTTCCAGGGCCAATTTTTTGAGTGGTTTGGTTAAAATAGCAACCGCGAATCAAGCAGCATGGAGAGCAAAAGCGGTTTACCGCTATATTCAGGATAATTATATAGAACCTGACTTTGTTGTCGATATTTCAGGTTTTGAGAATAAAAAGCTTGAAGCCATAAAAGCATTTAAATCTCAATTTTACGACCCGAATTCAACAGAACCTAAAACACCTATTTCAAGAGAAGATTTTCTGGATTTCATTCTTGCACGTGCTAAGCAATTTGGAAGACCCATAAATGCAGAATATGCTGAAGGATTCACTATTGAGAGATATATTGGAGTTGATGATTTATTTCAATTGAAATAAT
>DAORIK010000069.1:0-13651 GCA_035438465.1 Chitinophagales bacterium
CATTGGTACATTTTTTTCTTTCGTTTTCAGGCAATATGCCTTAATCATTTTCGATTTGTCCATTTTGTATTTGTTTTAAGTTATAAATATGTTGTGCGCCAAATTTAGCAAACAATATGATATTTAGAAGAAATCAAGGCACAACACACAGTTTCTGCTTAAAATAGTTAACAATCTAAAAAATAAACAATCAGTTGATTATTAATAACTTAAGCATATTTACTATTATTCAGCCAAAATATTGTTCATAATTTTTGTCTGATGTCTGATGGATTCCTGATGAATTGCCTCCATCATATCCTTTACAAAATCCTCCGTTAGCTCCTTTTTTGCAGCTTTTTTAACCCGGTCATGGATGATTTCGTCCCAACGATTGGTTTGTAAAATGGTAATTCCATTATCACGCTTAAATTCACCTATCTTACGTGCAATATCCATACGTTCACCCATAATTTCCAAAAAGTAATTATCGATACGGTCAATCTGTGCCCGCAAAGCTTCTAATTGGTTTTCAGCAAAGTTGTCCAGTTTACTGCTACGGACTACTAATGCCGCAATAATTTCACCCAAACGTTCAGGAGTGACTTGCTGAGCGGCATCGCTCCATGCATTATCGGGATCGCGATGTGATTCAATCATCAATCCGTCAAAATCCAAATCCAGTGCTTTCTGACAAACAGAAGGAATTAAATCACGTGAACCACAAATATGCGATGGATCAACGATAATAGGCATATTTGGATATAAACGACGTAATTCTATTGGTAATTCCCACATAGGTTTATTGCGGTATTTAGATTTCTCATAGGAAGAAAATCCTCGATGAATAGCTCCTAATTTTGTTATCCCAACAGCATTTAAACGCTCCATACTTCCCAGCCATAATTGTAAATCAGGATTGATTGGATTTTTTACCAAAACAGGAATATCCACGCCTTTTAATACATCCGCTATTTCCTGCACGGAAAACGGATTCACAGTAGTGCGTGCACCAATCCAAAGAATATCCACACCTGCCTCTAAGGCTTCCTGTGTGTGTTGAGCAGTAGCTACTTCTACAGTGGTAGGTTTCCCTATTAGCTTACCTGCGTTTACCAGCCAGGATAAACCTTCTTTGCCAATTCCTTCAAACATTCCGGGTCGTGTACGTGGTTTCCATATACCTGCACGTAAAACATGAATACCCTTATTGGCAAGGCGTTGTGCTGTTTCCGTCATTTGTTCTTCCGTTTCGCAAGAACAAGGACCTGAAATAATAACAGGTCTTTCAAAATTGAAACCCCAGTCTTTAAGAGGTGTGATGTTTAAGTTGCTCATATTTTAATTATTGAATTGTATAGTGATTGAATTATAAAATTACGTTTATTTACTTGTACTGTTTTTTTCTTTTGAAAACATTAATATTTATTAATGTTTATCTGAAATATTATTAAACTTATTTCAAAATTTTTCTGATTTCATTTGCGCTATTCATAAAATCCTTTAATTCATCATTTTTATTTTTATTGATAAGATTTCTGAAATGATACATTTTTTCAATATATGTATCCATTACTTCCAGTAAATAATTTTTATTTTGCTGAAAGATAGGTGCCCACATTTCCGGTGAACTTTTTGCCAGACGCACCGTGCTTTCAAAACCACCGCCTGCCATTTCCAAAATAGCTTCTTCGTCTTTCTCCTTTTCCAAAACAGTTGCCGCCAGTACAAATGAACTGATATGCGAAATATGTGAAATGTATGCAGCATGCATGTCGTGCTGATGTGCATCCATATATTTCAAACGCATTCCTAAAACATTATACATTTTCTCTATTAACTCAACAGCTTCAGTATTACTATTTTCTTTATCACAAATAATACAAACTTTGTCTTTGAATAAATTAAAGATAGCAGCAGAAGGTCCACTGTTTTCTGTGCCAGCCATCGGATGCGAAGCAACATATTGTTTTCTGTTCGGGTGATCCTTAATGGCATCTATAATAATTCCTTTGGTAGAACCCATATCTGTAATCACCTGATGCGGTTGTACCCTGTCTAACACAAATTTTAATTCATCTATCAGTGCATTTACAGGAACAGTTAAAATAATTAAATCTGACTGTGCGATAGCCTCTTCTTTGCTTACAATCTTATCTACTAAACCTAACTCCAATGCTAAGTCACAATTTTTCTGACTACGACCAACACCGATAATTTCAGTACAAAAGTTTGCTGCTCGTAAATCTTTCGCTACAGAGCCACCTATCAAACCTATCCCAAATATTGCTATTTTCATTTCAGCTTTTTGACTTTAGATGTACGATTCTCTTTAATGCTTCCTGCAAGTCTGCTTCCGGGCTACACAAAGAAATGCGAATGTACTTATCTCCATTGCTGCCAAAGATAAACCCGGGTGTAATAAATACATTTGCATCGTGTAATATTTTTTCTGTAAGCTCTTCTACATGATTATATGTTGCAGGGATTTTTGCCCACAAAAACATACCTATTTGATTTTTATCGTAAGTACATTCCAATGCATCCATAATATCATATGCAAATGCACGACGATTTTTGTATTCATTATTGCGTGCTTCGTGCCATGCCTCTTCATTTGACAATGCAGCTATTGCCGCTTGTTGTAAGGGCAAATACATTCCTGAATCTACATTGCTTTTTACTTTCAGTATAGTATCAATATAGTCTTTTGCACCAACCACCAGGCCAATACGTGCTCCGGCTAAATTATGTGATTTACTTAAAGAGTTTAATTCTAAACAAACATCCTTTGCTCCAATCGTTTGAAAAATGGAAACTGGTTTCCCTTCATTAAGTACAAGACTGTAAGGATTATCATTTACTATTAATATTTTAAATTCGTTTGCAATTTCAATTAATGTTTTAAATATTTCATTATTACCTTTTGCTCCTGTTGGCATATTTGGATAATTTATCCAAATCAGTTTTGCTTCACGTAAAACATCTTCTGAAATTTTAGTAAAGTCAGGTGCCCAGTTATTTGTTTCATCTAAATCGTATAAAACCGGAACTGCGCCTGCCAAGTAGGTAGCAGAAGAATACGTTGGATAGCCGGGATTGGGAACTAATACTTTATCTCCGGGATTTAAAAATGCATTTGAAATATGTGAAATTCCTTCTTTAGAACCTAATAACGGCAATATCTCTGAAGCCGGATTTAGTTCAACGCCATAAGTCGTCTTATACCAATCACTCATCGCTTTGCGTAATTCAGGAATACCGATATAACTCTGATAACCGTGATTCTTAGTATTTTGGGCTGATTTGACTAATGCATCAATCGTTTGTTGTGAAGGTGCCTGATCCGGATTTCCAATACCAAGATTCAAAATATTTTTCCCTTCAGCACGTAATTGAGCAATTTGCTTCAACTTCATACTGAAATAGTATTCGTTGATATGTTGTAATTTATTTGCTTGTTGTATTATCATTTTTATTTTTTTCACGCAAAGACGCAAAGAACGCAATGCAGTTATAAAATTTTATTCCCCTGCATATACTCGCCTAATATTTTTAATTCTTTTGTCAATGGTTCAATCTCAATAAGCATTTTTTTATATTCATCCGCATCATCAAATTCCAAATCTGCATACATATAATACTGCCATTCTTCACCAACAACCGGTAATGATTGAATTTTAGTAAGGTTAATATTATGATTACCGATGATAGTTAACACCTTTGCCAGACTCCCTGCTGTATGATGCGCCCGAAATGAAATAGATGATTTATTTATTGTTGACCGTTGACTTTCGACCGTCGATGGTTGACACAATATTAAAAATCTTGTAAAATTTCTTTTATTATCATGAATATCCGCAGCAATGATTTCCAGGTCATATAATTCTGCTGCCCGTTTACTTGCAACAGCAGCACGGTGTTTGATGTGTTTTTCTTTTATTTCTTTTGCGCTTAATGCCGTATCATTGGATTCTACTAATTGTATCTGCGGGTAATTTTCAAAGAAACCCTGACACTGCAATAATGCCATCGGATGAGAATGAATTTCTTCTATCTGTTCTATTGTTTGATTTGGCAATGCCATTAAATTCATTTCAATGCGCAGGTAAACTTCACCTACAATCTCTAAATTAGAATTTCTCAAATGCGCATAATTAGGAAGTATGGAGCCCGCCAAAGAATTTTCTATAGCACAAACGGCAAAATCAGCTTCACCCTTTTCCATTACATCAAATAATTTATGAAAAGTGGCACATTCTACCGTTTCTATTTCGTTTCCAAAAAACTGTAAGGCAGTTATTTCATGGAAGGAAGCTTCAAATCCTTGTATGGCTATTTTTGGTTTCATATTTTACTAATAAAAAAGTCTCGAAATTACTCGAGACTTGTTATACTTTAATTTTACTACAGTATTATTTGTCTCGCTTATGAGCGAAAAAAGTAATATCCGTAGAAATATGTTTTATTCATAAACACAAATTAAAATAGAATTTGTTTAAAATGCAACTATTTTAATATTAATTCATGGTTAAGACAAAAACTTTATATAGAAATTCTTGTTTTTTCGATGTCATATTTTAAAATTGCACCCATAATCGCAAATAGTGTTCATTCAAGCACATTCTATGACAGATAAAACAAGACTATCTTATTGCGACACACGTTATCCTGTTATACTTGTAAGTGGTTTAGGCTTTCAGGATCAAAACAGATTATTGAATTACTGGGGAACTATTCCTGATTTTTTAAAGCAACATGGTTGTGATGTTTATACTGCCCATCAGGATGCATTTATATCAATCCCGGATAACGCAATCAAATTAAAGTATAGAATTTTAGACATCTTAGAAAAAACAAAAACTGATAAAATCAACATTATAGGGCATTCCAAAGGTGGCCTGGAAGGAAGATATGTTGCCAGTCGACTGGGTATGGATGAACATATTTCCAGTGTAACGACTTTAGGTTCTCCCCACCGCGGGACACATTTAGCAGATATTATTTTAGGCAGATTACCTTTACCTAAGTTTGCCACCGCCCGTCTGGTAAATTTATACGCCACACTAATGGGCGACAAAAGACCTGATAGCTTACGTGCTGTTGTACAGGTAACAACTGAAGGTATGAAACAATTTAATGAGGAAGTGCCGGATTCGTCTAAAGTATATTATCAGAGTTATGCGAGCCATGTAAACAAAGAATATCCAAATATTCTCTGGAAGACGATGGCATATATTATCCGTGAATATGAAGGTAAAAACGATGGAATGGTAGGCGTTGAATCTTGTAAATGGGGCAATTACCGCGGACTTATTGAATCGGATAGCGCACCATCGGTAAGTCATGCTGATATGGTAGGATTAACTCAATTTTTTGGCAACTCAAAATTTGATGCAAAGCAATTTCTGGCAGATGTAATACATGAACTGAAAGAAATGAACCATTAGCGGTGCGTTTAATTCTCATTTTATTTTTGGCATTTTTATTGATATCTTTAATAAAATTTTTGAAATGCGTTATTTCTTTATTATAAACATTCTGCTTTCCAGTGCTGCAAGTTCATTTTCTCAAAATTATAATATTGAAGCTTATACTTTTCACCAGTCTATTGTGGAAGCGCAACAAAATATAGGAAAAGAAGTATTTGAATTTAATGAACGAGCGACGGATTTAAATCTCAAAATTTTAAAATTTGAACTACAAAAAAGCATTGATTTTATAGAGAATCTTAAAGTTTACAATAATGAAACGGATTACTATAATGCTACGAAAAAATTATTTGGATTGTATAAAGATATTTCTGAAAATGAATATCCTCAATTATTAAAAATAATTGAAGACCCGGATCTTGATTTCAAAGACTTTAAAGTAAAAAAACAAAAAATATTTGATTCCATGAAAGCGAAGACTGCTGCCGTATATCCTGAATTTAATGCAGCTCAAGAGAAATTTTGCAAAAAATATGGTATTAAATTAGAATAATCTATCTCAAAAGAAAGTTTTATGAAACACATTCTACTATTACTGATTACCATTATTGTGTCTTTTTCCGCAAAGGCAAATAACGATGCTGCAATTGCATACAACGACAAAATTGTCAACGAACAGACTAAAATTGGTGAGACTATATTATCGTTTTCAGGGAATCCTAACGAGTTTTCATTAACACAAATCAGCACACAGGTTCAAAATAGCCTCAAAGTATTGAATTCGATGAAGGCCTTAGATGGAAATAAGGACTTTTTAGATGCTGCCAAAGCATTATTCAAATTTTATGCAAGCATTACAAAAAATGAATACAAAAAAATATTGGTGTTATTGGAGGAAAAAAATAAATATTCACAGGAAGAGTTGACTACAAAGATAGATGAATTAACAAATTCCATTTCTTCAAAAGAAGGTCCTTTAGACAAAAATTTTCAAGCGGCACAAACAGCATTTGCCCAAAAATATGGTTTTACATTAACTAAAAATAAACTCGAGGACAAAATAAAAAACGTTACAGAAGAGTAGCTTATTTTTCAATCCAAAAACATTTACGCTTCAGTTTTCCTTCAAAATCAAATGGCGTAGTTTGTCTTGTAATATCTTTTATTTTAGTTGATATTAAATGTGTGGCATCTAGTTCAAAATTTCTGAAATTCGTACTAAAAATAAGAATTCCGTCATTATCCAGAATATTCAGGCATTGATTAATAATAGCAACATGATCCCGCTGAATATCCAGTACATCTTCCATTCGTTTGCTGTTGGAGAAAGTGGGCGGATCAAGAATAATTAAATCGTATGAGCCGGGTTGAATTGATTTAAGGTAGTGTAATACATCTTCCTGAATAAACTGATGCTTCTTGTCATCATATAATTTATTGTAGGTAAGATTCCGTTTTGCCCAATTGATATATGTTCTCGACAAATCTACCGTTGTAATATTTTTTGCGTTTCCTGATGCAGCATACACCGTAAAACTTCCTGTATAGGCAAATAGATTCAGAACACGTTTATCTTCTGCAATTTCTTTCACTTTTTGTCTTGTAATACGATGGTCTAAAAATAAACCGGTATCTAAATAATCTGAAAGATTAACAATGAAACTCAGTCCGTTTTCATCCACAATCAACTCTTTCTTTTCCTGTTTTAGTTTAGCATATTGCTGCTCTCCTTTTTGCCGTTCGCGTAATTTCAAAAATATCTTATCTTTCTCAACGGAAAAAATTTGTTGAATAATATCTAACGAAGTATTCAGCCATATTTCATATGCTGCTTCATCAAGTTTATGTTTACTCTTATATTCGGCAACATACACCATATCCTTGTAAACATCAATAATAAATGGAAATTCAGGCAAATCAACATTATAAACACGATAGCAGGAAATGTTTTGTTTGCGTGCAATCTTACCTATGTGTTTGTACACTTTCGATAATCGATTTTCAAAAGCGATGAATTTATCCTGCATAATAATTAGCCGATTTATAATTAGCTAATTAGCTAATTATTTCATTGTCATGCGTTTTTCTTTTTTAAATTATCTACAAATTGTCCGACAATTTTTCTCACCGGTTCACTCCACCATTGCTGAAGCATGGTTTTCATTTCAAAATCAGAAATAGAACTAATGGATTTCAACTGGTCTTGTTTTAGCTGGCGTTTGGTAATGCGCCAACCATTTTGTTCGTATCTTAAATATTGTTTTAATTTATTTTCTGCTGTTTCCAGTACTTTATCTGCTGCCACTACTTCATCTACCAATCCAATTTCTTTTGCATGATCAGGAGAATATAGTTTCCCCTCCATTAAATATTGATAAGCGATTTTTCTGCCAATCCAGAAACTATAAATATCAAACACGCCACGCGGTACCACCAAACCAATTGGAATTTCATTTAACCCTATTTTATAATTTCCTTCCGCCATCACCCTGTAATCGCAACCAATCGCAATGATACAACCACCCGCTGGTGAATGTCCGTTAACCGAGGCAATTAAAGGCTTATCAAATGCTACTAAATCGCAAACCAAATCCATAAAATTTCGCCAGAAACTTTCAAACTGCTTTTCATCATATCCATATAATTCCGGTAAATCCAAACCGGCAGAAAAAAAATTCTCTTTACCATTTATAATTACACCTTGAATATTATCATCTTCCAGAAAATTCTTCAGTGCAATCCGTAATCCTGCCACAAACTCATGATTCATCGGGTTTGCTTTTTCTCTATCCATCTGGATAATCCCGTAGTTTTCCTTCTTTATTAAATGAATATGCGACATAATCTGATTAACAATTAACGATTTACAATGTATAATGATAAATAAATAGATATTAGCAAAGATAACGGATTTACTGAATAGTATAACATCGATTTAATTCTTTAATAAAAAAGAATGAGTTAATTTTGTGTTGAATAATGATGATGATATAAAATCGTTAATTGTACATTGTAAATCAAAATTATACTACGTTGGACTTAAAAATCCCATCTACAGGTCAGAAGCGCATAGTCATCATCGGTGGTGGTTTTGGCGGAATTGAAGTCGCAAAACATTTAAGAAATCAGGATATTCAGATTGTAATGCTGGACAAACACAATTACCATTGTTTTCAGCCGTTGTTGTATCAAGTTGCAACAGGTGGTTTGGAGCCGGGCAGTATTGCATATCCTTTACGTAAATTTATGCAGGATATTCCTAATGGTATTTTCCGTTTGGCAGAAGTAAGAAATATTGATGTTGCTTCCCAAAGAATTCATACTGATATTGGAGATTTACATTACGATTATCTGGTAATTGCAACAGGAAGTACCACAAATTTCTTTAACTTTTCTAAAGAAGTTTCCGGCAAGATGATGCAGATGAAGGATATACCGCAAGCACTGAACTTACGAAGTTTTATTTTAGAAAATTTTGAAGAAGCATTACTTACTTATGATGAATCGAAAAAAGAGGAGCTGATTAATATCTCTATTGTTGGTGGCGGACCAACCGGTGTTGAATTAGCCGGAGCTTTAGGAGAAATGCGAAAAAGTATTTTACCCAAAGATTATCCTGAAATCGACTTTACGAAAATGCAGATCCATCTGTTTGAATCAGGTGACAGATTATTAGGTGCGATGCATCCTGAAAATTCTGAAAAAGTATTGAAATATGTAAAAAACTTTGGCGTGAATGTATGGTTGAACACCATGGTAACTGATTATGATGGCGATGAACTTACCATTGCTGATGGTAAAAAGATAAAATGTGAAACTGTTATCTGGACGGCAGGTGTGAAAGGGAATCCTGTGGGTGGTTTTACTGCAGAAAATATTATTGGTGGCAACAGAATTGAGGTAGATGCATATTGCAAAGTAAAAAATTATGAAAATATTTATGCCATTGGTGATGTAGCTTCTATGATTTCAGAAAAATTTCCTAAAGGGCATCCTATGGTTGCGCCTGTTGCTATACAGCAAGGCGAATTGGTGGCAAAAAACATTATTGCCATGCTAAAAGGGAAAGAACTAAAGCGGTTTGAATATTTTGATAAAGGTTCCATGGCAACGGTAGGCAGAAATAAAGCAGTGATGGAAGCCAAAGGAATTAAAATGGGCGGTTTTATTGCATGGCTGGCATGGTTATTCGTGCATGTAATGAGTTTAGTGGGTTTTAGAAACAAAATTACCGTAACGCTCGGATGGTTGTATAATTATTTTACTTATGACAGAACGCTTAGGTTGATTATTCGCCCGTTTAAACACAAAGAAGAATAAAAAAAGCCGTTCTGAGTTGAGTATTCAGAACGGCTAACCTAAAAACATAAAAACCCTGAAATATAATTACGCTATCGCGTATTGTTTTCTTTGGTTATTTAAAATTATCAATGCTGCAATGGTGCCTGGTATATGACCAAGTAACCATAATACAAACACTATTAGAAAATTACCTAAACCTTTATCTGCAACAGCTAATGGCGGCAAAAAAACGGATAAAATAATTCTTATTGTACTCATTTATTTTCTTTTTTTATTTACTTATTAAACACATACTTAATCAGGATTAGTTCCGAAATATTATCCATAAACATAATTTTAACATCTTTTTGTAAATCAACACTGTATCATTAGTTACCATTTTTGAAAATTGAATTCATTAATTTTACAGCATGAACATAGAAAACAAGCAACATTGGGAAACAGTGTATACAACAAAGCAACCAAATGAAGTTAGCTGGACACAAGAAATTCCTCAAACATCTTTGTACCTTATACGGAGTTTTAATGTATCAAAATCAGCAAGTATTATAGATATTGGTGGCGGCGACAGCAAACTCGTAGATTTTCTTTTAAATGAAGGATATGAAAATATTACGGTGCTGGATATTTCTGCAACTGCTTTAGAAAAAGCAAAAGTCAGATTAGGAGAACGTGCTGAAAAAGTAAACTGGATTGTATCGGATATTACAGAGTTTAAACCAACTACAACTTTTGACATCTGGCACGACAGAGCGGCTTTTCATTTTTTAACAAAAGACGAACAGATAGGTAAATATTTAAGTATTGTAAAAAATGCTGTGAAAGGATTTCTGGTAATGGGTACATTTTCAGAAAGCGGGCCAAAAAAATGCAGTGGGCTCGACATCAGACAATATTCAGCAACATCTTTAGAAGAGATATTTAAAGATGACTTTACTAAATTAACTTGTAAAACGGAAGACCATACGACACCATTCAGTACTACACAGAATTTTACCTTTTGCAGTTTAAAACGGAATCCGTAAATTATTTATGCCGTTCTTTCAGCACCGCCAATACTTCGTTGAGTGAAATATTTTTTTCAGCGAACAGCACCAATAAGTGAAACAATAAATCTGCCGCTTCCCCTTTGAAGAGTTCATCGTTATTATCTTTTGCTTCTATCACTACTTCCACTGCTTCTTCGCCTACCTTTTGTGCAATTTTATTAAGGCCCTTGTTGAATAAAAGATTGGTATAAGAGTTATCTTTTGGATGTTCTTTTCTGTCTTGTATTATCGATTCAAGATAGTGTAAAAACGAAAATTCATCTTTATTCTTTTCAAACCAACAGGTATCATTTCCGGTATGACAAACGGGTCCTACAGGTTTTGCTTTTATTAAAAACGCATCGCTGTCGCAGTCTAGTTTAATATCCACTACATCTAAAAAATTACCGCTCTCCTCACCTTTCGTCCATAGTCTGTTTTTACTGCGCGAAAAAAAAGTAACTTTATTAAGTTCTTTCGTTTTCGCCAGGCTTTCTTCATTCATATACCCAAGCATCAATACCTTTCCGGTTTGTGCATCCTGAATAATAGCCGGCAATAAACCATTTGTATCTTTTGAAAAATCAGGTGTCATCTTTATTTTTGCGTTGTTGAATTATAGAATAGCAGAATATAAATGTAAGCATTTAATTAATTAGTAAACCATGTTCTTTTAGCGCCTGAACAATTGTATTATAATCATCTTCATACTCCCAGTAAATAAAACGTCCGTGTGTAGCGGTGGTCAGAATAAATTTTTCCGTTACAGATTGTATACGATGTATGGCAATTAATTTTTCAGATGCCTGCTCTATTTCTATCTTTTCCAGTACTTCTCTGTTGTGATGATCATACCCATGCATCACGAGATAATTTTTAGTGCGTACTTTTATAAAACTCATATCCTAACATTTATACCTTCAGATTTCAAATACTGTTTTAATTCAGGAATTTTTATTTCACCAAAATGAAATACACTGGCTGCCAGCGCTGCATCTGCATTCGCTGATTTAAACACATCAGAAAAATGTTCCTTGACACCTGCACCGCCGCTTGCAATTACAGGAATGGTTAAATTATGAGTACACCAATGCGTAATATCTAAAGCAAAGCCATTCTTTGTTCCATCATGATTCATGGAAGTCAGCAGGATTTCACCACCACCTCGTTCCTGAATTTCTTTAGCCCAATTCTTTGTATAAATAGGAGTAGCTTCCCGTCCTCCTTTTACATAAACCTTCCAGTCATCTTCCAGTTTAGTGTCAATTGCCACTACAATACATTGTACACCGAATTGTTTTGCCAACTCATCTATCAATTGCGGATTTCTGACTGCTGATGAATTAACGGATACCTTATCTGCGCCCGCATTCAGCAATGCATCAACATCTTGTATGGTTGAAATGCCGCCTCCAACTGTGAAAGGAATATTTATGGCGGCTGCAACTTTTTCTACTAAAGAAATTAATGTCTTTCTATTTTCAACGGTTGCTGTTATATCTAAAAAAATTAATTCATCTGCTCCCTGAATTACATATTGTTTTGCCAACTCAACAGGATCTCCCGCACTACGTAAATCTACAAAATTGACGCCCTTCACAGTCTCGCCATTCTTAATATCTAAACATGGTATGATGCGCTTTGTTAACAATTTTGAGTATTGAATTATGTTATAAATTTGTTTAAATAAAATCTGTTAATTCTTTCAAAGAAATTTTTCCTTCGTAAAATGCTTTACCAACTATTGTTGCATAGCAACCTATTGCTTTCAACTGCTGTAAATCCTGCAAACATGAAACTCCACCACTTGCAATTAATTTCAGCTCTTCATATTCCTCAATAATATTTTCATACAGTTCAAAAGCCGGGCCTTGTAACATACCATCTTTTGAAACATCTGTACACAAGACATAATCAATCCCTTCTTCAAAATAATAATCCAGATAGGAATAAATATCTTTGGTGCTGCTTTCCTGCCAGCCGTGAATAGCAATCTTGTCTTTAATTACATCTGCACCTAATATTAGTTTCTCTTCACCAAATTCCCATATCCAATCCACAAATTCTTTCGGATTCTTAGCTGCTAAACTGCCTACTGTTATTTGTGCTGCGCCAGAATCAAAAGCTTGTTGTGCAGTTACTTTAGTTTTGATTCCACCTGAGAAATCAATATGTAAATTAGTTTGAGAAGCTATATTTTCTAATACTTTCCAATTAACTACATTTCCATTTTTTGCACCATCTAAATCTACTAAATGCAAATGTGTTATGCCATTGGTTTCAAATTCTTTAGCCACCTCCAGCGGATTTTCATTATAGATTTTTTTCGTGTCGTAATCACCTTTTGTAAGTCGAACACATTTACCTTCTATTATATCTATGGCTGGTATAATGAGCATATTGTAAAAATAAAAAAGCTGCACCAATCTGTGCAGCTTTTGTTGTTATGTAAATATTTTTATTGAATTAATACAGCCTGTGTACTAATACCTTCCTCACCGATTACACTTAAGAAATAAACACCTTTTTCAATATCCGTAATATTGAAACGCTTATTATTCAATCCTGCTCTCAGATTAATTTCATCAGTGAGAATAATTTGTCCGCTCACACTAAATAACTTTAACTGATATGTCTTATTACTTCCTGAAGTTATATTCAATTCAAACATCCCATTATTCGGATTTGGAACTACCATGTATTTAATCTCCAATTTATTATTTCTGACCGCAGTTAATGAAGCCGGGAATGAAGCAGAAGTAATGGAAGGACACGCATCTTTTATCACCTTAACAGTATAACTGCCTCCAATTGATATTTTCAGATATGGTGTACTTGTTGTAGCTTTTAAACTGGCTCCTAAATACCATTCATAACTTGCTCCTACTACTACTGTGCTGCTGTACAACG
>DAORIK010000070.1:0-12068 GCA_035438465.1 Chitinophagales bacterium
ACATCCTGTGTCCATTCGTTCACATTACCGGCCATATTAAATAAACCAAAGTCATTTGGATAGTTAGCATGAACATCTGCAGTAATTTCAGCATTATCATTTAGAGCACCTGCAACACCCATATAGTCACCACGACCTCTCATAAAGTTAGCCATGAAATCTCCTTGGTTTTTGTTATGTCTTTGATAACGGAAAGTAGCACCATCCCAAGGATAGATACGTCTGTCTGTAACAACTTCTTCACCCGGCATAGGCATATTTCCTCTTAATCCCAACGCAGCATATTCCCATTCAGCTTCTGTTGGAAGTCTGTAATCAGGAAGTAAGATGCCATCTTTACCATTTACATTTCTTTTTCCTGAGCCGTTTGGATTTAAGTCTTCTTTTTGTTTCTTAGTAGCACCTTGGTATAAACCTACAGCATAAGCTTCAGTATTGAAGTTATCTTCGTTCTTTTGATTAGCATTTAAATCTAAATATCCTTCTTTCACTAAAATCATTTCATTCACACGGTCGGTACGCCATTTGCAATATTCAGTAGCCTGTAACCAGCTAACTCCAACAACAGGATAAGTATTGTATGCCGGATGTGAGAAATAATATTTTACATAAGGTTCATTATATGCCAGATTTCTTCTCCAACACATAGAATCAGGTCTTGCACTTTTCACAAACTCCGGATGGTCTGTACCGAATACTCTCTCTAACCAATATACATATTCGTTATAGTCTAAGTTGGTAACTTCCGTTTCATCCATGTAAAAAGAGGAAACAGTGGTTCTGCGCTGAACGTTTTGATTTTCATATAGCAAATCATCTTCAGTAGCACCCATTACGAATGTACCACCTTCAACTAAGACTAAGTTTGGTCCTGTAATCTGACTGGTATTGGGAGATCGTTCAAAACCGCCCCATTTTTTGTCATTGTAATTCCAGCCAGTTGTTGAGGATGCACCACTTTTGCTTCCACCTTTACAGCTAACTGCTAATACACCTGCAACAATACTCAAGTGTAAGAATCTTTTCATTCTTTTGTAGGTCATTATTTCGGCTTTTTAAAAAATAATTTCAAAGATATAGCAAATAAATTAATTAGCAAAATATTTCGTCTAACTTTATTAACGCAAAATTGTTTAAAATATTGTTTTTTAGCGTAAAATTGCATAAAAATCAACATGCATCGTTTTATGTTGGATAAACATCTAACAATTAGTTAATCTTGAAGGTTAAAATGACAAAAAAACTGAAAAATATATTCTTTTTGATGCTTGTTTTTAATGCTGCGTTTCTGTGTGCACAAGAATATAACCAACAGAAGACTTCTCAGACAATTGATTGGAAAATTAACAAACAAATAGTAGGGTTTAAGAATGCAGTTTATCCGGCAGAATTTTCAGGACTTCCCGTTTATTCTAATTCTTTAGTTATTAGTAACAGCACCAATATTGAAGTTAAAATTGATAATGCTGCTTTTGAGCCATTATCAGGTGTCAGTCTTACAGCATCACAAGTTAAATTGATTGAAAACCAATTAATTGTAAATAAAACTATTGGAATTGACAGAAAACAACATATGGCTAATATTACTATTTTTCCTTTTAGAAATAATAATGGTACCATAGAAATACTGAAGTCTTTTGATTTATCGGTTTTACCTGTAAATAGTACAGGTAACAGACTAATATCAGGTAATACAGAAAGAAACTACGTGTCAAATTCTTTGTTGAATACAGGAAAATGGTACAAAATTGGTGTTTCACATGCCGGTGTTTATAAGCTGGACTACAATTTTCTGAAAAATTTAGGCATAGCGGTAGATATAATTAATCCGGCAGATATCAGAATCTTTGGACATCGTGCCGGTATGCTTCCCGAATTAGCAGGTGCTGATAAAGATGATGATATCAGAGAGATTCCTCTGAAAGTAGTTGTTGCAGTAGCCAATCGTTTTCAACCCGGTGATTATGTTTTAACATATTTGCCCGGTCCTGAAAAATGGACTTACAGTGCGGATATGTTTACTGCAAAAAAGCACATTTTCAGCAATACTAAAAATTTCTTCATTACAACAGACGCTGGTGCCGGTGCAAGAATAAGTTCTGTTAACTCATCACCTTTACCGGAAACAAAAAATATTACAACCTATAATGATTATGCTCTTATTGAAGATAACAGAATTAATATAGCACAGTCCGGAAGGCAGTTTGTTGGTGATGAGTTTGGCGGTATAACAGATAAGTCTTATAATTTCAACTTCCCCAATTTAATCAGTTCATCACCAGTAAAGCTGAAAATTGCAGTGGTTGGAAGATCTAAAACATCCGGTTCCGTCTTTAATGTCTCAACAGATAATTCTGCCAATTTCAATAGTATCTTTGTTCCCAATGTTGCGGTGCCTTATCCGGGAATTGACGATGCCGGTACAAGAATCGAAAGACAGTTTACCTTGTCAAATCTATCTTCTAATTTCAATATCAATTTAAACTTTGACAGAAACGGTGATTTTAATACAAAAGGATGGCTGGATTATTTACAAATTAACGCTATATCTACTCTTCGATACAATGGGCAGCCATTCTATTTCCGCAACATAAATTCAGTTGGCGCAGGTGCTATTTCAAAGTTTGAAATACAGAACATGAACGCAAATGTTGAAATTTGGGATGTCACAAATCCGTTTGGCTTGCAAAAAATACTATACAATCTTTCAGGTAATATTGCTTCATTCAATATTGCCACAGACTCTCTTAAAGAGTTTGTAGCAGTTGAAACCAGTAATGAAACACCCATGGAACTTGGAACTATTGCAAACCAGAATTTACATGCGCTGCCGCAACAGGATATGCTGATTGTGACAAGATCTGCCTTTTTACAACAGGCAGAAGCATTGGCGCAGTTCCACAGAAATAAACAAAATCTGAGAGTGGCAGTTGTGGAATTAAATCAGGTGTACAATGAATTTTCCTCCGGAACAAATGACGTTACGGCGATAAGAGATTTTACTAAAATGTTTTACGACAGAGCAAACGGAAATGTTGCACAGATGCCAAAATATTTATTGCTGTTTGGTGATGGAACGTATGATAATATGAATTTAGGTGACTTTTACATTCCGACGTATGAGAGTGATAAATCGTACGAAACGCTGGAGACCTATGTGTCTGATGATTTCTTCGGAATTCTCGATGATAATGAAGGAACAAATATAACCAACACAGCTGCTGAAATAGCAGATGTTGCCGTTGGTAGAATCCCGGCAGATGATGTTTCCAAGGCGCAAATCGCCGTAGATAAAATCAATATGTATTATTCCAATGCTTCTTATGGTGACTGGCGTAATCAGGGAACATTTATTGCAGATGATGAAGATTTTAATATACATATTGCAGATGCCAATTCATTTGCAGATAACTATGGTGACGCAGAGAAAAAATCAAATGTCGATAAGATTTACTTAGATGCATATCAGCAGCAATCTTCTGCAGGTGGTACTACCTATCCTGCTGTGAATGAAGCCATCAGCAGAAAGTTATTTACCGGAACGCTTTTCTTAAATTATGTTGGTCATGGCGGTCCATTAGGTTTATCAAAAGAAAGAATCTTAACGGTGGATGATATTGCGCAATGGCAAAACGTAAATAAACTCCCTTTGTTTATTACTGCTACCTGTGAATTCGCACCTTACGATGCTGTAAATGATTTTACAGCAGGTGAGCGGGTTTTGTTTAAGCAGGACGGTGGTGGTATTGCGTTGGTTACTACAACTCGTGTGGTGTATTCCAACAGAAATAAAACGATGAATGATAACTTTATGGCGCAGATGGTTAATGCATACACCAATGCGCAAATGACATTAGGCGATATTGTAAGAGAAGCAAAAAAATATACCAATACATTTGACGGTAACCGTAAATTTTCACTCTTAGGAGATCCTGCCCTGCGTTTAGCGTTTCCAAAAAATAATGTCGTTGCAACACAAATAAACAATGTGTCATTTTCTTCACCACATGATACATTGAAAGCATTATCCAAAATCACTATAGATGGAGAAGTCCGAGATAACAGTAATTCCATCATGAATGCATTCAACGGCATAGCTTCCGTAAATATTTATGACAAGGTAAAAACAATAAATACATTAGTGAATGACCCTGTGGGTCCGGATAATCCGGATGGCAGTCTTCCATTTGATTTTAAACTGCAGAAGAATACGATTTACAAAGGGAAAGTCAAAGTAACTAACGGAAGATTTAAAATCAACTTCTTAGTACCAAAAGATATCGACTATAATTTTGGAAATGGAAAAATAAGTATGTATGCGAGTTCTGATACAACAGATGCAGCCGGTTATACTACTGATATTGTAATTGGAGGTGCCAATGATACTATTTTAACGGATAATCAGGGACCGGACGTAGATGTTTTTTTAAATGATGATAAATTTGTGTTTGGAGGTATTACAGACGAGAGCCCAAAATTATTTTCTAAATTATTTGATGAAAACGGAATTAATACATCCGGTAACGGCGTTGGGCATGATATAACCGCTATAATTGACAACGACACAAAAAAAGTAGTCAATCTGAATGATTTCTATGAAACAAATGTAGATGATATAACACGTGGTGTGGTGAGTTATCCATTTTCTAAATTAGCGAAAGGCAGGCATACACTGCAGGTAAAAGCCTGGGATGTTTTAAATAACTCAGGTGTTGGTTACACTGAGTTTATAGTGGAGGAGAAAGCAAATCTGGCATTATCACACGTACTCAATTATCCCAACCCGTTTACTACAAATACAAGGTTCATGTTTGAGCACAATAAACCGGGTGCTCCCTTGGATTTGAGAATAGAAATCTTTACAGTTTCAGGAAAAGTGATTAAAACAATCACGAAGAATATTAACACGGAAGGATATCGGGTAGATGATATAACCTGGGACGGATTAGATGATTATGGTGATAAAATCGGAAAGGGTGTGTATATTTACAGAATCTCTTTGAAAGATGACAGTGGAAAAAAAGTAAGTCAATACCAAAAATTAGTGATACTAAATTAGATTTTTTCAAATAATTTTACCATTTTAACGTTTTGAAATTCTATATTATCGTTATCAAAAAACAAATTAGTAATCAATAAACTGAAAATATGAATGTAAATTTACACTAATCTAATATTAATAACTTCTTTACATGAGATATTTCTTGAGACCCAACATTCCGTTTATTGCTTTTATTCTAACGAGTTTTTGCTCAATTTCTATTGCCCAAAACTTTGGTAAAGGTGGTATCAATACTGTAAATAGTGCGGTGCCGTTTCTTCGTATCATTCCCGACGCTCGAGGTGGCGGAATGGGCGATGTTGGTATTGCAACTTCTGTTGATCCGAATACTACTTTCTATAACGCATCTAAACTTGCTTTTGCCAAGCGTAGATTAGGACTTTCTTTGTCTTATGCTCCTTGGTTGCGCGCCTTAGGTATTACAGATATCTACATGGCACATTTTACCGGCTATTACAAGATTTCAAAAAATGATGTAGTGCATACCTCTCTTAAGTTTTTTAGCTTAGGAGATATAGATTTTACCGATGCCGCCGGAAATCCTATTGGCAGCGGACACCCGCGTGAGCTGGCATTCGATGCAGGTTATTCAAGAAAATTAGGAAAACATTTTGCATTAGGTGTGGCATTCCGTTATATCTATTCCAATTTAGCATCCGGACAAAATATTGGCAGTGAGCCAATAAGAGCGGGTAATGCATTTGGTGCCGATCTTTCAGGAACATACAACCTGGATATGACTGTCGGCAAGAAGAAGATGAAAGCAAATTTTATGACCGGTATCGCCATTACGAATATGGGGACTAAAATTGCCTACACCGCCAATGCCAGAGAAAAAGATTTCATTCCAACCAATTTTGGTTTAGGTGTTGGTTTTCGTTTACAACCGACAAAATACCATGAGTGGGGAATTTATGCAGACTTCAATAAATTACTAGTACCAACTCCGGATTCAACAGATAATAACAATGATAACATTCCTGATTTTAAACAACAATCCTCTATAAAAGGTATGTTTAAATCAATAGGAGATGCTCCGGGAGGTTTTAAAGAGGAAATGCGTGAATGGACAATGGGAATTGGAACCGAATATTGGTACGACCATATCTTCGCAGCACGTGTCGGTTATTTTCTGGAAGCAAAGGATAAAGGATTCAGACGTTTTGTTTCTGCAGGTGTGGGTGTTAAGTACAGTGTATTTGGATTAGATTTCTCCTATCTGATTCCAACAGGTGGTGCAAGAAATCCGTTGGATAATACTTTCAGATTCACGTTGAAATTCGACTTTGCAAAATTAGGCGGAAATAAAACAAATGACGAAGGTGATGATATCAATGATGCTACGGATAAAGTAGATAAGGCAACCCGCAAAAAACTAAAAGTAAAATAAAATTTAAATAGTAAAATAATAGAGATGCACAAGTTTTTACTTGTGCATTTTTTATTGTTCAAACAGCACGTTGTAAAATTTTCTCACAGCCGAAAATTTTCCATTGAATCTATCCGCTACATCCTTTTGTAATTCCGGTGCATTTTTTTGCTGGTAAGCATGATAGTTATCTTCTGATTCAAGCATATACTCAATGTTGTATACAGAATATGATTCGTCGTTATTATTAATTTCTTTTCGCATAGAAGCATTTGTAAAACAACCTGTATCTAATACGTCTGCAATGTGTTTTTTCTGCATAAAATCAAGCCATTCCTGTTCAGCAGATTTCTCAATGTTTATTATAACACTATAGATGTACATAGAAATAGTTTATCTTAAAAATGGATTATATTTTCTTTCTTCCCCAATAGTGGTGCTCGGACCATGTCCGTTGAAAATTTCTGTAGCATCGTTTAATACCAGTAGTTGTGTCTTTATCGATTTAATGAGTACATCATAATCGCCGCCCGGTAAATCAGTTCTGCCGATGCTTCCACGGAATAATACATCCCCTACAATAGCATATTTCTCTTCTGTATTGGAAAAACAAATACTGCCCGGTGAATGACCGGGTGTAAATAATACATTGAAGGTAATATCATCAAAAACTAAATCTTCACCCTCTCTAATAAAGTATCCCGGTTCGCATTTATCCGGAATTTTTGCTCCAAACATTCTCGCTGCCAAATCAGCACGTTGAAGTATAGGCAATTCCTTTTCATGAATTCCTAATTCTAAATTATATTCATCTGCAATAAACTTATTGCCGTAAATATGATCTAAATGACAATGTGTATTCAACAGTTTTACAGGTTGTAGCCTGTTATTTTCAATAAAGGAAGATAAAATTTTCTGTTCCTGCAGCGTGTAACAGCCGGGGTCAATAATCCAGCATTCTTTATTAGGATGTGTGATAATATAAGTATTTTCCTGAAACGGATTGAAACAAAATGCGGCAATATCTGTCTTTATTTTTGCGTTATCCATAAGATTTTATATGTTTTTGTTGTTTTTTAATAATAGTGCATATAGAATATCCAAATATCAATTTTGATAGTTAATATAGGAAACTACATGGATATTTATTTACTTTGTAAAAGTAGTAAATAGTAATTGTTTGGCGTATTATTGTAAGGAGAATAAACATGAGTAAAGTTAATCTTCATATTTTCAAAAATAAGCATAAAAATGATCCATCATTTTTGAGATTTCTTATCTTTTTTGCTTTACTTGGTTTTCATTCTTCGTTTCTCTTCTCACAGACTACACAAGTGCAATTCGGACAAAACCGGGTACAGTATCATCCGTTCGACTGGCAATATTACAACTCTGACAATTTTACCATTTATTTTTACCCCGGAGGGCAGGAGATTGGAAAATTTATCTGGACGACAGCTGAAATGAAGTTAAAAGAACTGGATAATCAGATGGATTTTCACTATCGATCAAAAGTAGATATTTTAGTATATAATGATATCACCGACTTAGCACAAACGAATATCGGTTTAGGACAGGAAGATTATAATATAGGTGGAACAGCAGTGCTGAGGGATAATAAAATATTTCTACACTATGATGGAAATCATCGCCATCTGCAACGTGATCTGATGAAAGGCTTATCAAGCTTGTACATTAGACAAATGATGGCAGGCAGCAGTTTCGGTCAAAAAATTCAGAATGCTATTTTTTTGGTGTTGCCGGATTGGTACAGAGATGGTTTATCAGCCTACATGGGAGAACCCTGGAATACAGAGTTGGATGCAAGATTAAAGCAGTATTTGCTCACTGCTAAAAAATCTGATTTCAACAGATTAATAGGTATAGATCCGGAATTTGCAGGACATTCCTTCTGGTATATGATTAATGAAATGTATGGAAAAGATGCGGTGCCAAATATTTTATACCTCACTCGTGTAAATCATAGTATCAATAAAGGATTTGTTTATGGTGTTAATACTTCGGTGGAGGAATTGATGCGTAACTGGAAAGAGTTTTATAAAAGCAGATACGAATTAGATAATAAAGACAGGGATAGTACAAATGGTTTTACCACTACAAAAATAAAGAAGCGAAACAATACTGTTATAGGTGATTTAAAAGTTTCTCCCGATGGCAGATATCTTGCCTATGCTGCCTTTGATGGTGGTTTTTATAAAGTTTTTGTACAGGATTTGCAGACTAAAAAAGCAAAAAAGGTAACTAAAGGAGGTTTTCGTTCCGACCAATATCCGTTTGATAAATCATATCCCATTTTAACATGGACAAAAAACGGACATAAACTTGCTGTTATTTCTGAGAAAAAAGATATAATTCGTTTAAAGCAGATAGATCTGGATAAAAATACTTCTACTAAAAATAATATTATTAAGTTCCAGAAGATTTATGGTGCAGATTTTACCAATAATCCAAATATGCTCATCGTTTCAGGACAAAATAAAGGACAAACCGATTTGTATTTATACAATACCGGTAATTCCACTACCACTCAACTGAATAATGATAATTTCGATGATTTAAATCCCGTTTATGTAAACCGGAATGGCAATGATGGTGTGTTATTTTCTTCCAACAGAACTGAAGATAAATTATATCTTGAAAATATTGATACTGTATTGCCGACTCAAACACTTGATTTATTTTATTATGATTTGAATGCAAGAGGAACTAATCTGGCACGTGTAACAGAGACACCATTTGCCAATGAAAAAGCGATTGGTAATTACAATGAAACGTATTATGCTTTTCTCAGCGACGAGAATGGAATCAATAATCAATATGTCGGAACATTAGACAGTTTCTTTGTTGGTAAAGATTCAGTGGATGTTGTTTTGAATGAAGAAACGGATTCAGCACAAACTATCAGACAGGAAGTAGATGTCTATAAATTAAAAGGTGTTACTTTTCCTGTTACCAATTTTTCCAGAGGAATAGAACAGGCGAGTAATTCTAATCAGAAATCTCATTTCTTTTTTGGAGTTGGTAAAAGAAAAACATTTATCTATACAAAGCCAATACTTCAGGAAGATGAACTTACATCCATGAAATCATTTGGGTTGCCGTCCACTTCATTCAGAAAATTTTACAGGGAAAGTGCTTTATTAAGTTCACAGGGTGCGCCTAAAGCAAAAAGTACGACAGAAGCTGTCAATGAAGAAGCAAGAAAAATAGGAAGTGAAATAACGCTGGACAGTTTATATGGTGAACCAACAAAATATACTTTTGAATCGGATTTTAATTCAACAATATTAGCTTCAAATATTCCGAAACAGAACGTAACAGATACAGTTGTTAAGATTGATTCGGTAACCGTGAATACTGAAGAAGACGAAGCACCCCCATTTTTACAGAACACACCCGTTCCGGTAGAGAGTAATGTAAATGTTGAACGAACTACCGGACAGAAAATCAGAATTTTGCCTTACAGAGCAAGGTTTACTTCTGATTATGTGGTTACTCAACTGGATAACAGCATCATGACGCAAAACTATCAGAGTTTTAATCAAAATTTGGGTAGCTATAATTTCCCGAATTTAAGTGGTATGATAAATTTTGGCGTAAGTGATTTAATGGAAGACCATAAAATTATTGGAGGCTTCAGAGTTCCGTTTAATTTCAGAGGGTTTGAAACGTATGTAAAATATATCAACCTTAAGAAGCGAATTGATAAAACGATCTTGTATTATCGCCGTTCTGATAAAATTGATTTTTCTGTTACGGATGGCAATGGTAATACACTTCCATTTGTTTATACGGGAAAGACCCGTACCAACTTCTTTGAAACTTCATTCAGTTATCCTTTTGATATTACGAAGAGTTTAAGATGGTCGGTTTCTTACAGAAATGAGAGTCTGGATATTTCTTACACGGACCAGATCAGTCTTGCGTTGAAAGATGTGAAAGAAAATTGGGTGTCTGCCAGAGTGGAGTTTGTGCAGGATAATTGTAAAGAAATTCAGTTTAATATTTATAACGGATTCAGGTATAAAGCGTATGCTGAATATTTTTATAATGCAAATGAAAAAAAATCTAATTTATTCAATATTGGTTTTGATATACGCCATTATCAGAAAGTATACAGAAATATTATATGGGCAAACCGCATTGCCGGAGCATCTTCTTTTGGTCAAAAGAAAATCTTGTATTTCTTAGGTGGTGTAGATACCTGGCTGAATCCGAAATATGCAAACGATATTCCGATTGCTACCGATCAGAATTATGGACTCCAGGCTCCTGTAACGAATATGCGTGGTTTATCGCAGAATATACGAAATGGGAATAATTATTTGTTGTTGAATTCGGAATTGCGCATTCCGTTATTCTCTTTCTTTGCAAAAAAACCATTGAAATCAGCATTCTTAAGAGACTTTCAATTAGTCGGATTTTTTGATGCGGGTATTGCCTATAATTTTGCAAATCCGTTTAATAAAAAGAATGCTCAAAGTACGGAAGTGGTAACTCCTCAGCCGGATAATAATCCGGTAGTAGTAACTGTAAATTATTACAGAAATCCATTTGTATTCGGAACCGGCGGTGGTTTCAGAACAAATATCTTAGGTTACTTCATTCGCTTAGATACAGGCTTCGGGTATGACGGACTGCAATTCAATAAAAAACCGGTTTGGCATTTTTCATTGAGTAAAGACTTTTAAGTGAAGTTAACGTCTTAAAAATTAAATCATTAATCGTACATCATAAATCATAAATAATCATGCTTTATTCAATGACCGGTTACGGTAAATCCAATTTGAAATTAGGTGACAAGAATTATATCATTGAAATAAAATCTTTGAATAGTAAATCACTGGATTTGAATTTTAAAGCAATAGCCGAACTGCGCGGAAAAGAAATAGAGATACGTAAACTTATTGCTTCGCAACTCATTAGAGGAAAAGTAGATTTATATTTTCAGGAAGAGAAATCAAATGGAAGTGCATCAGGTCTTAATTTCGGTTTAATAGAACAATATTATCAGCAACTTCAGCAATTTTCAAAAGATAAAAATATTCCGGTAGGAGATGTCATGCCTTCCATTTTGCGTTTCCAGGATATTGCTAAAGGTGAGTTAGCAGAGTTGGATGATGTTGGTTTTGAGGCTTTAAAAATAGCAGTGGAAGAGGCTTTAAGCAATATTATTCAGTTCAGAAAAGATGAAGGTGCACAGTTGGAGAAAGATATTATAGAGAGAATAAAGACCATTCAGCAATTAAAAGAAACATTAGCACCGCATGAAGTAAGCAGAATTGAAAAGCTAAGGGAGAAACTAAAAAATGATGTGGCTGTTTTTGTTCAGGATGAATCAATAGATAGAAACAGATTTGAAGAAGAGTTAATATATTATCTGGAGAAAATGGATATTAACGAAGAAAAAGTCCGTTTGGAAACACACTGCAATTATTTTCTGGAAACGATAAAAGAAGAAGCAATGGAAAGTGGTAAAAAGCTGGGATTTATTGCCCAGGAAATCGGCAGAGAAATTAATACAATTGGTTCAAAAGCAAATGATGCCAATATGCAGAAGATTGTGGTGCAAATGAAAGATGAACTGGAAAAAATTAAAGAGCAGGTGTTGAATAT
>DAORIK010000070.1:12168-13600 GCA_035438465.1 Chitinophagales bacterium
TTGTGGTGCAAATGAAAGATGAACTGGAAAAAATTAAAGAGCAGGTGTTGAATATATTATAGTCGTAAGTTGTGAGCGAAAAGTCATGAGAAAACAAAGTAAAAGCTTACGCAGATATTTTTTTAGATAAAACCTTATTTTTTGTTGAAAAAATCTCACAACTCACGACTCACAACTCACGACTAAATCCTATCTTCGCACATGCAAAAAGTCATTATACTTTCCGGTCCGTCAGGTGTGGGTAAAAATACACTGGGCGACTTTTTGCTGCATCAGTTTCCCGAACTTTCTTATTCCGTTTCTGCAACTTCCCGTCCTATTCGTAAAGGGGAAGCAGATGGAATCGATTATCACTTTATGAATAATGAAGACTTTGAACTGAAGATTAAAGAAGACGAATTATTAGAGTGGCAGGAAGTATATGAAGGAATGTATTACGGCACTTTAAAAAATGAATTAGACAGGATTAATCAGCTGAATAAGTATCCGTTATTAGTAGTAGATGTATTTGGCGCGATTAACGTAATGAAAAATCTGAAGTTCAAACCACTATCTATATTTATACAGGCACCCAGTCTGGAGGTTTTAGAAAAGCGTTTAACTGCGCGTGGAACGGATTCACCGGAGAAAATTCAGAAAAGACTGGAAAAGGCATCCGTAGAGATGTATGAATCCGCGCAGTTTGATTTAACTATCATCAACGACGATTTACCAATGGCACAAAAACAATTAGCGGAAGTGGTAAATTATTTTCTTAAATTCAATCATTAACTTTTTTATCGTACCGACGCAGTAAAAATCCCGTTAAATTATTTATTAACGAAACTTATCTTTCACTTTTATTGTTATATTTACTTAGTAAAGTAACATGGTAACAGCCATCACCCATAAGATAAAAGTAAGTGTAGAAACTTTCTACCAATCGGATTATTCCTATCCGATGAGCCAGCATTTTATGTTTGCCTACAGAATTACGATTGAAAACAACGGAAACAATACCATTCAGTTGTTGCGCAGACACTGGTATATTGTAGATGCGCTCGGACAGCAGCGCGAAGTAGAAGGTGAAGGTGTGGTAGGTGAACAGCCGGTAATAAGACGTGGTGAGAAGTATGAATATATTTCCGGATGTGATTTAAAAACCGAAATGGGAAAAATGTATGGTACTTATTTGATGGAGAACCAACACGACGGAAAACTCTTTCACGTCATCATTCCTGAATTTTATATGACCGCACCGGTGAAGTTGAATTAAAGTAAAGTTTTTGCTTTTTACATAAGTTCATATTTTACTTGTGGCTCAACAATGCCATATAAAACCCATCACCCTCATATTCTGTTGGCAGTAATTGCTGTGACTTCACTAATTTAAAATCCGGATTATTTTTTATGAAATGTTGAATCTGTAATTCATTCTCTTGTGGCAGAATGC
>DAORIK010000071.1:0-7332 GCA_035438465.1 Chitinophagales bacterium
CGTGAATTGAGAACATTTCCGGGCGATAAATTCAGCCGTTCCGATTTAATTCGTTCACAACGTGAAATTGCCAACTTGGGATTTTTTGACCCGCAGGAAACACGCGTAGAGCCTATTCCAAATCCGGTAGATGGCACAGTGGATATCAAATATACCGTAAAGGAAAAATCCGCCGATCAGGTAGAATTGTCTGCAGGCTGGGGAGGAAAACAAGGTGGTCTGATTGGTACGCTTGGTTTAAAATTCAACAACTTCTCCTTAAGAAATATCTTTAATAAAAAAGCATGGTCGCCCCTGCCAACAGGTGACGGACAACAGCTTACCTTGCGTGTGGAAAGCAATGGAAAACGTTATCAGAATTATAACTTCTCATTTACAGAACCTTGGTTGGGCGGTAAAAAACCAAATGCATTTACAATAGCTGCTTTCCGTTCACGTATTCAGGATGTTAACGGAGGTACTGTTTTAGGAAAACAAATCACCAATGGTCTTTCTGTTTCTTTAGGAACACGTTTGAAAAAGCCGGATGATTTCTTCATTGTACAGGCATCTGCAAATTATTATGGTTATAAATTAGATAATTTCTCTAACAGATATTTTGTAGATAATCAACCCTTAGACAGCGGAAAATTCAACAACCTGAATTTTAAAATCTCAATATCCAGAAATTCCATAAACCAACCGGTATTCCCGACTGGCGGAGCCAGAGTGGAGGCATCTTTACAGTTTACTCCACCCTATTCGTTATTTAGAAAAGATAATAACTTTGAAGGAAAATCCATTGCTGAAAAATATAAGTTGATTGAATATCATAAATGGAAAGTAACGGTTGATTGGTACCAATCTTTAGGAAAATCAAAATTAGTGTTAAGAGCGGCAGCTAAATTCGGCTTCCTTGGAACATTTAATAAAAAAGTGGGTATTACACCGTTTGAACGTTTCCAGGTGGGTGGCAATGGTATTCCATCGAATGTAACGCTTTTCGGTACAGATGTAATTGCACAGCGCGGTTATGAAGGAGATTATTCAAATTCAGGTGGCGATCCGATTTATAATAAATTCTTATTGGAATTAAGATATCCTTTTTCATTAAACCCGTCTGCTACTATTTATGGTTTGGTGTTCTTTGAAGCAGCAAATACTTATGCTACTTTTAAGGATTATAATCCATTCAAACTTAAGAAAAGTGTTGGTATCGGAGTGCGTGCTATATTACCAATGTTTGGTTTAATTGGTATTGACTATGGCATACGTTTTGATAGTGCTAATGGTAGTCCGATAAAACCAAGTAACGGTTTCTTTGATTATATTGGAAAAAATGGAAATATTTCATTCATCCTTGGATTTGAACCGGAATAAATTAATTAACAATTAACGATTAACAATGAAGAAAAGTATTTTATCACTCATCTTGATTCTTGGATCTTTTTTCGTGGCTCAGCAATCTTTCGCACAACGCTTTGCTTACGTAGACACTAAATACATTTTGGAAAAACTGCCGGATTATAAAGCAGCACAACAAAAACTGGATGATCAGGCAGCGACATGGCAAAAAGAAATTGACAGTAAAAACGAATCGCTGAAAAAAATGTATACAAAATATCAGGCAGAAGAGTTTTTGTTGACAGCAGATTTAAAAAAGCAACGCGAAGATGAAATTGTAAAAGCGGAAGATGAATTAAAAGATTTGCAAAAAAATCGTTTCGGTTATAATGGCGATTTATTTAAAAAACGTCAGGAATTAATTCAACCGATACAGGATAAAGTTTTTGATGCTGTTCAAAAAGTAGCACAAATGCGTACCTATGATTTTATTTTTGATAAAGCATCCGGAGGTGCAGCATTGCTGTACACCAATCCCCAATATGATGTGAGTGAAGAAGTGCTGAAAAAACTCGGCATGTAATTTGAATGACGTTTATAATTAATACTTAAACCAAACAATAATATTTAAATAAAAAAAGATGAAAAAATTCAGTACAATTATTATCGTGATGCTTGTATTTGCAGCAAGTTCTTACGCACAAAAAGTAAACAAATTCGGATACCTGAATTCGGGAGAATTAATAAGCCTTATGCCGGAAACAGCCAAAGCAGATTCAGCAGTAGATAAATACGCGACAGAATTGGATGCATTAGGTCAACAAATGTATGCAGAGTATCAGAAGAAAGCGAGTGATGCACAGGCAAAATCCAAAACCATGTCTGATGAACAATTAGAAATAATTGGCAAAGAATTGGCGGACCTTGAAAAACGTATTACCGATTTCCAACAATCAGCAGAACAAAAAATTGCTGCAAAAAAGGATAAATTATACGCACCGATTTTACAAAAAGCAAATGATGGAATTAAGTCAGTGGCTAAAGCGAATGCATATACTTATATTTTCGACTCAGCAGCAGGTTCCATTCTGTTTGCAGAAGAATCTGATGATGTGTTACCACTGGTAAAAGCATATTTAAAGTTACCAGATCCTAAACCGGCTCCTAAAACCACACCGGCTCCGGGTACAGCACCAAAATAATATTTTTAATTAATTATGGAAAAGGTTCAAGTCAGTCTTGAACCTTTTTTGTTTTATGAAGAAGATTTAAGACATTTGCTACATGAAATGAGCATGACCGATTCGTTTAATAACTCAATTAATATTTTGCGAATTCCATGTCGATTTTTTAAAATATATAAAGACACATGAATAATAATGCGCATGCTCCTATCGGTTTATTTGACTCAGGTATTGGCGGCTTAACAGTGGCCAATGCAATTATCAATCAATTGCCAAATGAATCTCTGATTTATTTTGGTGATACGGCGCATTTACCTTATGGCGACAAATCTGCAGATACGATTCGGTATTTTACAAAAACAATCGGAGCCTTTTTATTGTCAAAAGAATGCAAGATATTAGTGATTGCCTGCAATACTGCATCTTCCGTTGCATTTGATATGCTGGAAAATATGGCAGGTGATAAAGCGTATGTGTTTAATGTAATTGATGCAGTAGTAGATGAGATTATCCGAAAGAAATATAAAAAAGTTGGTGTGATTGGAACACTTGGAACCATTAATTCCAATGCTTACAAGAATAAGATTAACGCAAAGGATTCAAGTGTAGAAGTACATCAGCTGGCAACGCCCTTGCTGGCACCCATGATTGAGTCAGGTTTTGTAGATGGCCAGATTTCACATTTGGTGATTGAAGAATATCTGAACGCAAAAGAGTTGGAAGATATTGATACCTTAATTTTGGCATGCACACATTATCCGTTAATTAAAAAGGAAATTGAAGATTATTATGCCGCAAAAAATAAAAAAGTAGACGTATTGGCAACCAACGAAATTGTAGCGACACACATCAAAAAATTTATGATAGAACATGGTTTAGTGAATTATGAGAAGAAAGGCAAAAACGCATTCTACGTTTCTGATTATACAGAGAGTTTTGAAAAAACAACACAACTCTTCTACAAAGAATCTATTGATTTAATTCACTTGCCCTTATTTAAGTAAGATATTTATCTAACGTAACTTCTAAAACCGTGTTTTGTGTCTTACAATCCATAGAAAATCCATTAATCATTTCTAATTTTTTCATAGCACTTTCAATATCTATTTTATCTTGTTTACATTCGATAGCAAATCCTTTTTGCGAAAGAATTTTAGCTAAGTATTCTTGTTCTGTTTGGCCTTTTGCAGGAATCAAAATTGCTTTCTTACCAAGAACGGCTAAATCCATCACCGTAGAATAACCGGAACGGCAAATAATGACCGGTGCTTTTTGTAAAGCAGCAAATAAATCATTTGTATTTAAATAAGAAATGGTAGTAATATTCCCTTCTTCTGATATAGAATATGATTCAGTTTTGCCTTTAACCAACAAAACTTTTTCATTTCTGACTTGAAATTGTTGCTTCAATTTATTTTCTAAAAAACTTCGTTGTGGTTCCACTCCTGATAAAACGATTAAAACATCAAAACTCAAACCATCAATAGAAGAAGGATTTTTTACATAATTTGAGAACCTGCTTTGAATACCAATAAAAGTATGCGGAATATTAAAATTAATATCATGCGATAATTTCCCTGATAAATTAGTTTCGTTTTCTTCATCGGGAATCCAGAGTGCATCGAATTTATGAATCTGTTGTAAGTGTAATTTTAAAAAAACAGGATTCATAAATTGAAATGGCGCAGGGACTTGTAACGCTATCTGATGGCAAATGAAAATACTTTTTATTTTGTCATGTCGAACACCATAACGATTGTCAGAAATAATCAAATCTATTTTTTCTTTTTGTGTAAGTTCTGCAATTACTTTATTTTCTGCATTTATGGTTCTTAAGATTTTTGGCGTTTGCAATAACGCATGAAACGCAGCATTTTTCCCGGCCGCATACGAAATATTATAACCCGGCAATTCATAAAACGTTAGTTGCGGATACTGTTCTTTCAATAAAAAAAAAGAGTCGCCGTTGCCTGCAATGATTACCCGATGATTTTTTTGCAATAACAAATCTATCAAAGGCATGCAGCGTGTAGCATGACCTAAACCCCAATCTAAAGGTGCAATTAGTATAGTTTTTTGCAAATTCAAATAGTACAACTTTTCTCAAAGTTAGCAATAACTATCTGCCATGCATTATTAAAATAATCATATACTTTATCAAATTGTTCATCGTTTATCCAACCAAGATGATTAATTTCAATTTTAGTATGTGCATTATCAATTGCATGAAATAATACTACAACATGTGTTTTATGCTCATGATTGCGTACATACTCAAAGTTTGGCGGTGCGTTCCAGGAAAATGACAACATTTTTTCAGGTAAGTAGCTAATAATCTTGCAGGTCTCGCTTCCACGCAATCCATGAGGGTTTTCCATCATAAAATAAATTTCAAACGAACCGCCAATTTGCAATTCAATTTTATTATCAGCGCCGAAAAATGTTTTTAAACCATCCTGTGTTGTCCATTTTTTCCATACATCTTTTGCAGAACAATTTACTGTTGTTGTTTTTTGAATAATTTTACTGTTGATAGTATACATGGTTATTAATTAACTTAATTTTCTGCCTTTCCATTTATATTGTAATATATTCCCAAATGTGCCAACAAACGGAATATACCAAATGTGATAAAATTCACTGATAACAAATGTCTTCATCAAATCTTCTCTGTTAAAAAACACTGAAGCAGATTTTAAAAAGAAGTAGTCAATAAAAAATTTACAAATGATTTGAAGTATAGACATGAATAAATATAAGAATGCCGGTAAAAAATTTAGTAATGCAATGAGTGTTTTATCCGGAAAGATAATAGAATACGTAGCTCTGCCAATAAAATAAAAGGCATTCATCCAAATGCTTAAGACAAAAAAATACACCAATCCTAAAATGACAGTAATGCGTCTGTCCTGATAACTTCTGGATTTACTGGTCCAGCGGAAACGTTGCTGTAAAAAATCATCCAATGATCTTTGCGGTTCTGTATATACAATTGCGTTTTTATTTTTTAAAAATCTTACGTTTTCAGAAAACCTTTGTGCAATTTTATATACTAGCAACATATCATCACCGCTTGCCTTGGCATCAATATGTTGGTATCCTTCTACATCAATAAATGCTTGCTTCTCGTAAGCTAAGTTTGCACCATTTGCCATATTAAACATCTCCATATTCAGCGAAGCACCTGTTATTGCCTGCATTCCGCAGAAATCTAATGTTTGAAATTTTTCAAAACGTGTTTTGTCATTCTGAAAACAAACAGGAGCAGCAATTAATGTTGGTTTTTCCTTTTCATAAAAAGTGGCAATAGAGCGCAGCCAGTTTTTTTGCACCCTGCAATCAGCATCTGTCGTAACAATTAAAGTTCCATTTGCTTTATGTACTGAAGCTTCAATAGCACGTTTTTTGTATGCAGTAGTAGATTTATCTTCTATTAAATCATTTAACTTATAAACGGTTAGCAGAGTATTATTTTTTGCCAACTGCAAACAAATATCGTACGTATTATCTTCTGAATTATCGTCAATCACAATTACTTCCAATAAATCAGATGGATAATTTTGTTGAAAAATATCATTTAAAATATTATTGATATTTTGTGCCTCGTTGCGTGCAGGAATAATAACAGAAATAAATGTGCTGATGGTTTCAGCAAGCTCATCGGTCTCTTTCAAGTCGTTCCATTCGTTTTTATAAGTAATCATAATACTTATGTAAAAGATGGTAAGTAAAGAGGATATGAATAGAAAGATTATCATCTTATTGTATCTGCTTTTGCCTGCAGCAACTCTCTAAATTTAAGCAATCTGTTTTGTATGGTTTCTTCTTTTTTTGCACTACTAATCCAGCTGACATATTCACGATGATGCGTATGTGACATTTTATCAAAAACAGGTTTCAATGCTTTTTCATTTTTAAAGAAATCAATCATTACTTTTGGCATCTCAATAGAACGTTCATCCAAATCTTCTTCAATTTTTACTTTTATGGTGTCGCCTGCTTTTTTACCTAATTGGGCACGAATTTCTTTATTGATAATCATGTGATAGGCACCTGAATACTTAGTAAGCAAACCACGATATAAAACGTTGTCGTACCATGCTTTCACTTTCAACCTTTTTTTGCCAAATGTTTTTTCTACATCAAAATCTATGTTAATAAAAGTCACATCCATTTTTGCATCTTTCTGAATAACAGTGGTAAATTTTACCTGAATTGGTTTTGCCATAAATATATTTTATCAAACCTAAAAATAATACTTCTTCTTGTGAGATTTGAGATTTTATATTTTTAACTAATAGATAATTAAATGAATGCGTTTTTAAGGTCACAATTTGTGACTTTTGAATTAAATCTCAATACCTGAATATTCATTCAGCACTTCATCTAAAATAGAAAAGATTTCATCTTTGTTGTTTGTTGTTACCAAACGGGTTCTGTAAGGTTTTATATTTGGCAAGCCACGCAAATAATTAGAATAATGCTGGCGCATTTCCAACACACCAAGTGCTGTGCCTTTCCATTCAATCGATTTTTGTAAATGTATTTTTACTGTTTCAATTTTTTCTTCAATGCCTGGTTCGTCAATAATCTTTCCCTCAAACAAGAATGCTTTCACTTGATTAAAAATCCATGGAGCACCTATTGCAGCACGTCCAATCATAATACCATCTACACCATATCTGTTTTTATATTCTAATGCTTTTTGCGGTGAATCGATATCGCCATTCCCAAAAATCGGAATTTGCATACGTGGATTTTCTTTCACCTTTGCAATCAGCGTCCAGTCGGCTTCACCTTTATACATCTGCTTGCGTGTACGTCC
>DAORIK010000071.1:7432-13554 GCA_035438465.1 Chitinophagales bacterium
GAAGAAATAAATTCCGTGTACATCAAATCAGCACCGTATCTTTTGCAAACAAAACGAAATGGCGGATCGCTCACATCTTCCATGGGTGCCAGCAATAGCGGAAATTCGCCTAATTCTATGTCGCCGATTTTTATCATTTTACAGTCAATAGTTTTTGATCCACGTCAATAGTTTTTTTACCATTGACTATCGACCATCGTCTGAATTACTATCTTTACACAAAAATACGAAGAATGACAGAGAATTTGTTAGATGATGAGTTGAAGACAGCGTTAAATTCAAGGGTAGGAATTAATCAATATCATTTTGCAGTTCAAATATTGATTTGGTTCGGTATATTTTTAGGCTGTTTTATATTTGCCCAAACATTAAGCGGCGGAATTATTATTGCATATTATCAGTCTACGGATATGAAACTAATAGCCGCTAAAGTTTACGATTTAAATACATTGCGTTACGCACAAATGATAGCATCTTTAATCAGCTTCTTGTTGCCGGCTCTTATTTTCAGTAAATTAAAATCCCAATCGTACACTAAATATGCCAATGCAAATACTGGATTTTCAGTACTTTTTATAATACTTATTCCATTATTAATAGTATCCGTCTACCCATTGATTAATACCTCTTTCTTTATCAATAAGTGGTTCGGGTTAAATGAAATAATGAAAAGTACACAGGATGAATATAAAATGCTGGTGGATGCTTTATTAAAAGACAGCTCTGTGTTTGTTTTGATTCTGAATATTATCACTGTTGCTATTTTACCTGCTATTGCTGAAGAATGGATTTTCAGAGGCACATTTCAAAAATTATTATCTGAGAAATTAAACATACACGTCGCTGTTTTTTTAGCATCAGTAATATTCAGTATTGTACACATGGAGTTTTCAGGATTTATACCCAGAATAATATTAGGCATGTTCTTAGGATACTTGTTTTATTATTCCGGCAGTTTATGGGCAAGTATTTTTGCGCATGCCGTAAATAATGGCTCTCAGGTTGTCTTTATGTATCTGAACAATAAAGGTATTTACAAAGTAGATATTGAAAACCCTGAAATACCAAAAACATGGGAAATTATTGTATATACTGCCGCATTTGCCGGTTTGTGGTATCTTTTTTATCATTTCGCGCAAAAAAGAAAAAATAGTACTTTTGCATAATAATTAGCTAATTATATGAGCGATATAACCACACGTATAACTACCGGTATCTTTTTTTTGATTGTAATGATTGGTGGTGTTATTCTCAGTGAGTATTCTTTTCTCATATTATTCTCTTTGTTAGTGGTGTTATGTATCAATGAATATCACGGTATTATTCATAATTTACTGTCATCGACCCCCAAATGGAAAACAACCTATAAGCTCATCAATACTATTTTTAGTGTTATCATTTTTGGAATTGTCTTTTTGGTTGCCAGTAATAAAATTCCACTTATTTCATTGTCGTTAGTATGCGGCTTTCCATTAACATGGCTTGTAATTGAAATGTATACAAAAAGTGAAAAACCATTTTACAATGTTTGCCTGAACTCGATGGCTATTTTTTATTTGGCGATACCATTGTCTTCTTCTTGTTTACTGGCATTCCATGCAGGAGAATACAGTTGGCATTACTTACTGGCAATTATGATTTTTGCCTGGAGTAATGATTCATTTGCGTATTTAGCGGGCAGGTTTTTTGGGAAAAATAAATTATTTGAGCGCATTTCTCCCAAGAAAACCTGGGAAGGGTTTATTGGTGGCATAGTAGGTGCTGTATTGTTTGCCTATCTTGTCTCCTTATTATTTCCGAAGTGGACAGGATATGAAGTTTCATTTACAATCTATGCTGTTTTAGCGGTCATTACTTCGGTTACCAGTACATATGGCGATTTAGCGGAAAGTATGATAAAAAGAAATTTACAAATTAAAGATTCAGGAACCGCATTGCCGGGGCATGGTGGTTTCTTAGACCGGTTTGATGGTCTCATTTTTTCATTGCCTGCATGTACGTTGTACTTGACTTTCTTACAATAAAAAAACTCAGCAAGTTATTAAACTCACCAAGTCTTAGTATTTGAAAATTTTCTTATTACTTACTACTTGTCACTTACAACTAAAGTCTACATCACTATCGCTTTTTCACCAATCATCTTTCTTAAATTTAATAATGCATAACGCATTCTTCCAAGTGCAGTATTAATATTAGTTCCGGTCATTTCTGCAATTTCTTTAAAACTTAAATCTGCATAATGTCGCAGAATCAACACTTCTTTTTGATCCGCAGGCAACAACTCTACCATTTCTTTTATTTGTTTAATAGACTGTTCGCGCATCACTTTATCTTCTTTACTTTCTTCTGCAAAACGTAATACATTCAGTATATCTTTTCCGTCGCTGTCCACAATAGTTGGCATGCGCTTATTACGTCTGAAATGGTCCATGCATAAATTATTGGCAATCATCATGACCCACGGCAAAAACTTACCTTCTTCATTATACTTTCCGGCTTTCAGGCTGTCAATTACTTTATAGAAAGTGTCCTGAAAAATATCTTCAGCCAGCGCACGGTCTTTAACGCGCATCATAATAAAAGAAAAGATTTTCCGTTGATACTTTTTCAGTAAAAAGGCGAGCGCATTTTCATCTCCATTTATATATCTTTGGAGAAGCTCATTGTCTGTTTGAACAATAGAATACATGATACCAATTTTTTGCGTGTTAAACAATTTGCCGTTGTCATGTAAATATTATTCAATAGTTATTGTGTTACGTGAGTTAATTATTACCAAGATTAATAAACAAAAACCATTTAAGTATTGTCATTAACAGTATTTAACGCAAAAAAGATGCCGATAGTATGCCTAAAGCAAAAAAAATAACGGTTAATAGTGATAGTAAGATATTTATTAAAGGTGCACGCACACATAACCTCAAAAATATTGATGTAGAAATTCCAAGAAATAAACTGGTTGTAGTAACAGGTGTTTCCGGTTCCGGCAAGTCTTCATTAACGATTGATACCTTATATGCCGAAGGGCAACGCCGATATGTTGAATCGCTTTCTTCGTACGTAAGACAGTTCATGAGCCGCATGGATAAACCCGATGTAGATTATATCAAAGGGCTTTCGCCGGCTATTGCCATTGAACAAAAAACAACGACAGGCACCACGCGCAGTACGGTCGGAACGTTAACGGAAATATATGATTATTTGCGTTTGCTTTATGCTAAAACCGGTAAAACCTATTCGCCCGTTTCTAATAAAATGGTGCAAAAACAGGAAGTGGCTGATGTAATAGATTACATTAAAACACAGGAAGAAAACAGTAAAATCCAGATTCTTTCTCCGTTAAAAGAAATTACGAAGAATAAACTGGAAACATTATTACAGGATGGTATTCAGCGTTTATTGCTGGATGGCGAAGTAGTGAAAACAGAGGATGTTGAGGAGAAAAGTATATCAGCATTTAATAAGAAGAAAGAAAAATTTATTCTGATAGACAGAGCTACAGCAGAACAAACGGAAGATAATTTATACCGACTGGCAGATTCCGTTTCACTGGCATTTTCTGAAAGCGATGGAATTTGTGTGATTGATGTACCCGGTAAAACAAAAAAAATATTCAGTAATAAATTTGAATTGGATGGTATTGCTTTTGAAACACCATCGCCACAATTTTTCAACTTCAATTCACCTTATGGTGCTTGTGATAAATGTGAAGGCTTTGGAACGATTCTCGGCATTGATCATGATTTAGTGATACCGAATAAAAATTTATCTGTGTATGAAGACGCCGTAGTTTGCTGGCGCGGAGAAGTAATGAGTGCCTGGAAAAAACAATTGATAAAAGGGGCCCCGAAATGTGATTTCCCAATTCATAAACCGATTGCTGATTTTACTAAAGAACAATACAAAACCTTATGGACCGGTAATCAATACTTTCATGGCATTCATGATTTTTTTAAAGATGTGGAATCACAAACCTACAAGATACAATATCGTGTAATGCTTGCAAAATATCGTGGACGCACAGCCTGCGATCAATGCAATGGCACACGTCTGCGTCCTGATACAGAATACGTAAAAATCGGTGATAAATCGATAGGTGACTTATTGCAGATGACGATAAAAAATTTGCATGAGCATTTTGCGCAGCTGAAAACAGATAAACACGACACGCAAATCGCATCCCGCATTTTGCTGGAAATAAATAACCGTCTGCAGTTTATGGTAGATGTCGGGCTGGATTATTTGTCGCTCAATCGTTTTTCCAATACACTTTCCGGTGGCGAATCGCAACGCATTAATTTAACGAGGACACTCGGTAGCAATCTTACAGGTTCACTTTATATTTTAGATGAACCAAGTGTTGGATTGCACCCGCACGATACCGGCAAGCTGATTAATATTTTAAAATACCTTCGTGATTTGGGAAATACAGTTATAGTAGTAGAACATGAAGAAGAAGCGATTCGTTCTGCAGATTATCTGATTGACGTTGGACCACAGGCAGGCACACTCGGTGGCGAAATTGTGTTTGCAGGAAATGCAGATGACATCATCAAAAATCCGAATAGTTTAACAACACAATATTTGACAGGAAAATTAAATATTGAAGTTCCGAAAATTCGCCGTAAACCTATCAATTTTATTGAAATAAAAGGAGCAAAACAACATAATTTAAAAAACATTGATGTCAAAATTCCATTGAACGCTCTATCTGTAATTACAGGTGTTTCCGGTTCCGGAAAGACAACGTTGATTAAACAGATTTTGTATCCGTATTTAAAAATACAATTAGAAGGATTTGGCGGGAAAGCAGGTGTTTTTAAAGAAATCACAGGGTATAAAAACAAAATTAAGAAAATAGAATTTGTCGACCAGAATCCAATAGGCAGAAGTTCGCGCAGTAATCCTGTTACCTATATAAAAGCATATGATGCCATACGTGATTTGTTTGCAGCTCAATCTTTGTCAAAAATTCGTGCGTATCAATCCAAACATTTTTCCTTTAATGTAGAAGGTGGAAGATGTGATAATTGCGAAGGCGAGGGCGAGCAAATTGTAGAAATGCAATTTTTGGCAGATGTGCATTTAGTGTGCGAAGTATGCAATGGAAAACGATTTAAGCAGGAAATTTTAGAAGTAAACTATAACGGAAAAAATATTGCGGATGTTTTAGAGTTAACGGTAGATGATGCTATAGAATTTTTTAAAGAAAAGAAAGATGTCGTAAATAAATTAAAACCGCTGCAGGATGTTGGATTAGGATATGTACATCTCGGACAAAGCAGCTCTACCCTTAGCGGCGGTGAAGCGCAACGCGTTAAGCTCGCTTCGTTCTTAACCAAAGGGGTAGCGAAAGAACAAGTGTTATTTATTTTTGATGAACCCACTACAGGTTTGCATTTTCATGATATTAATAAACTGCTGAAAGCCTTTAATGCCTTGATAGAAATCGGACATACCGTTGTGGTGGTAGAGCACAATATTGATGTAATTAAATGCGCCGACTGGATTATTGACCTTGGACCGAAAGGCGGTGAAGAAGGCGGACACTTAGTATTTGAAGGCACGCCGGAGATTCTGATAAAAAATAAAGAAAGTGTTACGGCGAAGTATTTAAAGGAGAAGTTGAGGTGATATCTTGAATAAAATTTCTTATCGGTTGGTGTGTTCGCCAAACGAAACAGATGGTTGGTGCGGAAACCAACCATTAGATAAAATAACTTGCACAGTTAAAATAACTTAAAATATTATTGAATATTCTTTTGATTATTTCACTTTTTATATTAGATTATATTGAAAGAGAGGTTCTTTCGTAAAACAAGTAGTTATGCTTATATTAGAAGAAAGTTCATTTAGCAAAGTCGAATTGCCAAGTATAATATATAAATACAGAAGTTTTGAAAAGGATGAAGAAAAAAGAATGTTAACGAATAACGAAATTTATCTCGCAAATCCTGATGAATTTATAAAAAAGGGGAGTAAAGATTGTGAATTTTTTGTAAAATATAAAGATTATTCTTATGGTGAATTATTAGATTATTATTTCAACAACCCTAGATATCCTTTATCAACTGAAGATAGGTTAACAGATGCAATAAGAATGGCAAATGAACCACCTTATC
>DAORIK010000072.1:0-13537 GCA_035438465.1 Chitinophagales bacterium
TATTTACGTTTAATTTTTAAAGGCTCTTTGTGTTTTATATCGCTTTCTTTTATAAGAATAACATTTTTAAACGATATTTTAGTTTCACAAAGCCATTTTGGTAGATATATGTTTTCTTTAGTTGGAATAAAAATCTAATTCAAACCACTTATTCTCTCGTTTCCTAAAAACTACCTTAATGCCTTTTTTATCAGCATATTGTAATTGTCTTTGAGTTGGCTGTATCTTACTGTGAACGTGTTTATAATCAGTTACAACCGATAATTTACAGAAGTTTTCAAATTGTTTTGCTTTCATTTTCTTTTCTTTTTTTTAGCTTTCTTTGCAACGCTTAACGCAATGGCAATAGCCTGTTTTTGCGTTTTACCGTGCTTAATCTCTGTTTTTATATTTTTAGAGATAGAACTTTTGCTGAACCCACTTTTAATTGGTGACATTATTGTTATATTTGAAAATTTTAGAAATATGATTTAAAAATTCATATACACTTAAATTCATTTTCATTGTATTACATACTTTACAACAACATACACAATTTTCATAAATATAACCTATTTCGTTATCAACCCTGTCAATTCCATTTGATTTATTTATACCGTTTACACATCTTTTTACCGTCTGTTGCTCTGGATGTTTACCCTTTTTTGTCCAGATGGTTGCACATAAGAATGACTATATCCTAAAATCTTTAACTGCCCTATTTTTCTGCCAGATAAATCTAATCTTTTCATTTGTAATTTTATGTAAATATACAATATTATTTACAAAAATAAAAGCGAATATCCTTTTTTTTAGTGGCATATTATATATTTTTCCTTATCCAAAATCCATCACCCCACGCATCTTGTCCTTTATTGTTTTTTACCCAAACTGCTTCTTTAAATTCAAACCCATTACCTTCTAACCATTCATTTACCTCATCAAATAACGGAATTTTCTTGTAAACTTCAGTACGATTTACTTCACAATATACAAAATTAATTTGATTTATCAAAGTACCCAATGATTTTAATGCCGATAATTCAGCACCCTGAATGTCTAAATTTATAAAATCATACCCTGTAATATCGTTTAAAATACTATCTAATCTTTTAGCTTTTAGTCTGATAATTCCGTTAAAATGTACATTTGAGTGCATTTCTTTGTGTTCTCCAAAGTCAAATATAGACGAACTTTCACCGTTATTATCACTTATATTTAATGTAAATTCAATTTCTTTCTCATTTATAAGTTCATTAAAACATAAAACATTTGGGTAGATAGATGTGTTTTTTATTAACTGCTCAAATACTTTAGGTATAGCCTCAAACCAAATAGTTTTAGTAGCTCCGCTATCATAATAGGTTTTACATTCAGCACCGTTATTAGCACCGACATGAATGATTCCTGTTGGTTGAATATTGTATTTACTTACTAATTTATCGTACGGAATTAGCATAAATCTTTATTTAATTCTCTTAACTTTGATTTTAAATACCAAATTAATGCAATATCATTAACCATTGAATTTTTATTTATCAATAATTCTATATCATTAAATATCAATATAATATCTTCTTTATTGCTGTTCCTTACAATATCTATTGCTTTTTCAATAGATATTGTAAGTGAATCCCCACTTTCTGCTATTATTTCTTCTAACTTATTCATTTTATAGCATCTATTATTAAACTTGTATAATTAAGCTCACCACCTGTGTTTCTTTCGTCAAACTCAGCACTCCTACCGATAAAACCATCCTTTTCGCTCCAGTCTTTTTTTATAAATTCTCCATTTAGCCAGTATTCTATTCCCTCACATTTAAAACCTACATTTGTAAGACTATCTAATAAAGTTTCAAAAGTCCATAATGTCTTATGGTCATTAGCGCCCGCACCAGAGCCACCGACTTTGACTTCATTTATATAATTTTCATTTGGGAAATTTCCATCAGGAACTGCCACTCTTAATTTACCACCTACCTTTAGATATTTATATAGATTTTTGTTTGCTTTTGTCGGATTTATCAAATGTTCGTGGACATGAGATGAAAGAAAGTTATCTGCTCTTTTTTCACCAAAGAAATATTCAAAATCATCTTCATTTTCCACGTCTATTTCCTCATAATTTGTTACTATCCAATCCTTAGGGTGTATTCCATCACCCCCACCGATAACAACTTTTAAAGGTTCATTTTGTTGTATTCTGTTTTTTAACTGTCTTAATGGGTGTGATTCATATTTCTTAGATTCATAGTTTTTGTTTCTCAAAAGGAATGATGAACCGCCATTTTCCCAATTTGTAAAGCCAGGCGAGTTTTCTTTTATTATCTCAAATCCCATTCTTTCAATAACTTCATTCCATTCTGAACGGTTTATAATTGAATGCCATGTTTGAGAGTTGTAAGATGGATTTACAATAGAATGAGTTTTTCCTTTTTCTGTTATTTCCTGCCTATGAATAAGCACATATTTATTAGCATGGGTTAATATACGTTCTAAAATGTACTTTCCATTTTCCATTATGTCGATAACTCCGTTTAAGACTATTACATCAAACTTTCTTATCCATGCTAAGTTATCCTCTATTAAATCGACAGAATAATATGGATATTGAGGATAATTTCGCATTGAACAACCTGAAATAATATGTGGCAAGTCAGCACCGTAAAACTCAAAATTTTTACAGAATTGACTTATTCGGGCTGTCCCTGTACCCAAATCTAATAATTTTCCACTTCCGCATTCATTTAATAATTCTAAAAAAGATGCGTAATGTGGTTGAATATCTTGGTTTTTAATACATTCATCTTCAAATCTATTCATAGATTCGACACATTCTTTTTGATACCAACAAATATTATCACTCATTCTTTTTTGGTTTAAACGCATAAAGCGCATATTCAAAACTAATTATATCTAAAAAACTTTCAACCGCATGGTATTCAGGTCTATCACATTTTGGATTTGGATTTCTGTAATCGTGTATTAAAATAATACCGTTTTCTGTAAGTATATTAACTGCCTGTTTTGCACATTCAACCCTTGCTCTGCCATCGATAAGAATTAAATCAAATTTCTTATTCAATGATTTAGGAAATTCTATGTAATTTTTGTAATCTTCATAAGTTCCATCATGTCCTGTCTTTTCGGGTTTATTACGTTCTATATATTTTAAAATAACATTTTCTGGCAATTTCTGTTTAGTTATAAAGCTAAAATACTTGTAATCATGTTCTATTGAGATAATAGACTTAACTCTTTTTGATATTGCTATTGTAGACGCTCCCGAACCCCACTCTAAAACATTCATATCTTTATTCAGAAATGAAAATAAAAAGTCCTCTTCGCCTTTTGTATTAAAGAAACATTCTACTGAATCATGTCTGCAAGTCATAGGAATTCTTTTAATTGCTCTTCAAATATACGATTTAATTCTGAAATATCTCGGATAATTATTTCAGGATGCGTCCCTTTAAATTTCATTGTCCTACACTCACCTCTTACCAAAGGCATAAACTCATGTACTCCATTCCACCTTAATTCGATTTCTAATCGTTTGGCAAAGTCGCCTTTTATCCATGCTAAAAATACGTTATTAAAGTAATTAGGAATACATTTACCTTTACTTATAACTGCACTTTCATAATAATCTATTTTTTCTTTCACTTGACGTGGACTAACATAAGAATAATGGTACATTTCTACCCCGTATTTATCAAACATCTCTTTCCCTGAAATATGTAAGTTATTTTCTGATTTGTCTATTGATAATGTAGGAGGTCTATGATTTACATAAGTACAACCTTGCTTATATTTTAGAAGTCTTTTAAATGAATGTTCACGCTCAAAACCTCCGAGTATATACTCAAATCCACCATAAAAAGTATTTGACTGGAAGCCTATTGAGTTAGGATTTCGTTCTCTTAGTACGTTTTTAATTTTGTAAATATCTTCAGCCTTAAATATTTCATCACTATCCATGCACCATAAATGAGTAGTATCTGAATTTATAAATGGCATAAATTTTTGGCAAAGTTCCGTTTTTTCTTTTGCTATCTCGTTTAGATAAGTAATCTTATTTTCGTAATCTTCAAAATTATGTACTATATCATAAGTTCTATCTATGCTTTTTGTGAATCCTTTATCAGTCCAATATTTTACACATCCATCTACTATAATAATTTGTTCTACGTGAGGATAAATAGATTCAATTACTTGTTTAAGAACAAAGTCAGAATTGAATGTTATTATGCCAACGCAAATTTTAATCTCCATTAACTAACTTTTTAAACTCTTCAAAATCTGTTATATAATCATTTTTGTCGTATTCGTGTGAACATAGAACCATAAGTTCGGAGCATTCTTCTAAATAACATTGTTGGCTCCAAACCATTTTATCTAAAAATAAAGTTTCACCCTTTCTTAGTGTTACAAATTGAATATTGTTTTTTTCTAATCTTACATTTATTTCGCCATTAACACATATTAGAAATTGTAAGTTTTCTTTGTGGCAATGCCTCCCACGAATCTCACCAATAGGCACATTATTTACAATAAATATACGTTTTACATAAAAAGGAATATCAATTGTGTCAAATGCCATTAAATCTCCTCTTTCGTTATCTTTTATTAAATTAACCATTTACTAATTTTATAACTTTATAAATATCTTCTTTACTTAAATTTTCGTGAAAGGGTATTGATACCGTTTTTTTTGCTTCTGCTTCTGATTTTGGTAAACTTAAATATGTTTGTCCGAAAATAGGATTCAAATGAGCGCATTCATAATGAATACCGCATACAATTCCCATTTCTTTTGCACGTTGCATAAACTTATCTCTATCCGATACATTTATTCTGTATAAATGGTTACTATCATTGTCTAACCCTAATTCAGCGTTATAAATATCTCTTATATAACTTAACGCTTCTTTTTTTTCATCTAACCTTTTAAGGTTTTCATTTGCAATATAAGCCTGTATGCTATTCATATACATTTTATATCCTATCATTGATTGTTTGCGTTCCCAATTGTTAGACTCTTGGCTCATTCCATTAAATGTCATTTGTCTTATTAGGTCTATTTTAGATTTGTCATTTGAAACAATCATACCCCCATCACAACTGCTTATTAATTTAGTAGGATAAAAGCTAAAATACATTAATTCATTACCTATCATTTTTTTATAAATATTCTTTACTACTGACTGCGCTGAATCTATTATTGAAAATTTATTCTTTTCTTTTGATAATGGGTCAATTAAACTTAATGGGAAAAATCCACCCACCCAATCTGTTTCATCTATAAATTCTATTTTTGAACCGCTTGTTATTATCGCATTGCAAACAACTGGAGGTATCATTGATGGTATCTGATAAATTTCTCTATGCCATATTTTGTTAATCAGATAAATAGCATTAGTTGCGGAATTTAGACTAACTGCATATTTTGCTCCGACATATTCTGCAAAGTTTTCTTCAAATTCAGTTACTATCTTGTCGTGCAATAACGAACTAAACTTTGACGTATCAATATTATATGTCGGAATATGAAATAAATTAATCATGCTATATTATTATAGATTTCCCAAAATTTTCTCTCATTCCGTTCTAATAAACAGGTTTTATTTTCACCATGATTATCTTCTATACTTGCGTGTATCTCAATATTCGGTATCATGCAAATATGATTAAAATTTGAATCGAATTTACTTATCTCAAACTCATGCGGTCTTTGTGTTTCAAACTCACGACTCCAAAACCTTTTAGCAAATTCTAATGTAGTTATAAAGTTAACCCCAATATAGTAGCGTGAACCATAATATTTTTGGTATAAGTTATGATTTGTCTTATTATTGTCAAATACAAGTCCATAATTGGTATCATAATGTCCGAATATTTCTTTACTGCTATTTTTTTCTATTTGCCAAAATGATGATTTAATGACATCTACATTATTTGAACTGGCTTCATTTAGTAATGTTAAAAATGCTAATTCATTATTCAATAAACAGAAATGGTCTTCAATAAGATTAATTATCCAATGGCTTTTAGTTTGCTCTAATAACCTACAATAAACTTCACCATAATTTCCACTTTCATTACTTAACTCAAAATTTTTAAATCCTATTTTCTTTACTAATTCAGTTATCTTATCTAATGTTTTACAATCGGTATCAATATTCAAGATTAATTTAAAGTCTTTTAGAAATGCGTATGACTTTAAAGTACATTCTAAATACTTAAGCCTTATAGCATCGTTTATTTTTATGTTGCCTACAATACTAACCATTTAAAATTTTTTTCTTTTGCTGAATTACTTTAAAATAATTATCATAATAAGGTTTTATAAAACTATGTGCAGTAGGCTTCCATTCACCTTTGTAATTGTCTTTATACTCCGTATCTGTATAATTAAAGTGTGAAAAATGATACCATAGAATATTTTTACCTTTTAAATCATTACAACACCAAGGCGCACCATGTAAAATATTTTCATCAAATACACATACATCACAAAACCTTTGAAACAACTCTAAATATTTTTGGTCACCACAAGTGCCATATTTTTCAAAGTATTCGTTATTTTGATTTAATAACCACGACTTCCATTTATTTGAAATTTCAATCCCTACAAAATCATTTTTAAATACCACAATTCCGCAATTGTACCAACCTGTATCAACTTCTTTAAATGGTGGTGTAAATCTATGCGTATGAATACCTACTGATTTTTCTTTCATTTCATCCAAAATAATTTGCGGAGTATTATAAAAATAAATATCAGCATCAACATACATTAGATATTCATTCGACTCTATAAAATTACTTAAAACATAATTAGTGAAGTATGGAGTTAACGTCCAACAGTATTGTGAGTATTGAGTTCCATATTTAGTCGCTGGATTATCTTTTGCAGTTTGCAGTTCAATATCGTTATCTTCTAAGTTACTTAATAAAAATATTTTAATATTAGGCAAACTCAATTTAATTAAATTGTAGTAAGCATACTCATCAATAGCTAAAAAGTAAAGCGTAAAATCATTTACATTCTCACATAATGATTGATACATTGCTAATGCTTTTGTTAAATAGTCTTTATCGGCTATTGTGCAGAAATTCATTTGTTTGTTTTATTATAAAATGAAAATAGTATATAAATTTCAGAAATAGTTTTTAATTCTCTAAATTCTGATTTATCATATTCTAAAAATCCATACCTACCCATACAATCTCTACTGCATCTGGTATGATGCCATTTACCATTATATTTTGCAATTAAAAAACCATTTTTAGAATATATATAATCATCAAAGTTTTTAGTATCAAACTTAGATACTCTTTTTCTTTTAAACCCAATATCATATAAATCTTTTTCAGTAATCATATCTGTGTAAACCTTTCTGGTAATAAATCACTTGTTTTTAAATTAACTCCCTTGCCAAACCATTTCTCATGCTTTGGTGCAATAACACATTCTTTGTCGTTTATTAGGCTCGCAAATAAAGAGTAAGAACTATTTGCTATAATCATGTATTTAAACTCTGACATATATTTTAAATCAGATATAGCGTCCGATGTTTGGTAATATTCTATACATGAAGATATAAGATTTGATTTACACCATTCAATATCATCTGAAAATACTGTAAAATGGTCAACCCCTAAATTGTTCATAATACCAACTGACTGTATATAATATTCAACTGGCAATAATGGAAAACTTCTACTGCCAACATAATCACCACGCCTTACATGGATAGCACACTTATTAAATGGCATTGAAATTGGAAATTCTAATATCTTTCTTATTTCATTTTTAAAGCCCTCAAAATACTTTTCACTTTGAAAATGTCCATTTAGTGTGACATTATCAAAATATGGAATTTCGTTATATCCGTGATTTGGTTGCGTGTATGTAAACTGTGGTTTTATATCCGTTTGATTTGGAAAAATGTAATTTGTCTTTTGTCCAAAATTTAAACCATGTTTAGGTATTGAATATTGCATATTATGCTTTAATGAATATGCTATTGTTGCACTAACTTGAAATAACTGATTCCCATATCTTCCAAATAAATTACAACTTACCATTACTCTAATTTACGATTATTTTTCTAAACTTTTACAAATTTGCTTATATTTTTTCAATACAAAAACTAAAATATTCTTTCCCTTTTTTTACAATTTCTTTTTTTAGATTTAATTCATAAATCATTTTATCATTAAATCCGTATTTCTTTTGTAAAATATCTAAAATCAACTTTGTAGGATTGTCTATATCGGAAAGTGTGTTGCTAAAACCATATTCAATGTCTATTTTTAGCTTTTCTTCTGGAATATGCATATTTGGCTTCATAAGTAAACAGTCACGCTCAAATTTATTATATTCAGATGTTTTAAATCTTTTTCCCTACCATGCATTATTAACGCTTAATGGTTTCAAGTTTATTTTTATGTACTTCATTTAGATATTCTTTAAATTGCTTTTTGTCACCATATTTTATATGACAATCTCTACACAATGCCATTAGATTATTTATGTCGTTTTCTAAATCTTTACGCCTTTTTCGTGTTTCAATATGATGTATATCTACCGCTTTGTTATTACAGCATTCACAATTTATAAAATCAGTTTCACAATATCCAAAATAACTTAAATAAATTTTTGTGTATTTTTGCATAATTTATTTCTGCATTTCTTCATTTAGTGTTAATTCTTGTCCGCTTAAAATATACCACAAATTTTGCAGCTCGTGAACATATCTTATCTCTTTAATATTTATTGATTCTTTTATTTGACTTGGAATGTGATGTGTTAGCAAAATATATGGTTTAACATATAATAAACCTAAGTATCCGTTATAATCCCAAATATTATGATAATTTCCATCCCAAAAATTATCTTTTTCAAATCCGAACCGCAAAAGCCATTCTTCTGTTAGCGGTACTGGTTCACAATCACGCAAGAAATCATAAGGATATTTAGATTTATCTAATGATACTCTTTTATCTTCTATTCCTAATACAATATGATTAAATCCACTTTCTTTACTTTTTATATAGTTTCCGATTCTAAGTTCTTCTGCTTTCATATCTATTTGTTTGGTTATTTATATGTTTTACCATGATTTACATCAACTATAAAACCCTTTCTATTTTTTAAAAATTCTTTACCACAACCTGTACAAATTCTTTTAAATCTCCAACCTGGAACACCACCCTCATCCCTATCTCCAATACTCCCAAAATGTTCGTCTTTCATTAAGGCAATCCTATGTAAGTATTCGTTTTTAAAAACAGGATTACTACATCTTGATTTAGTTTCATGTGGCGCATCAAAACCAAAATCCGATTTGAAATTATTTTGTATTTCGTTTCCCCAATAATTACTTATGATGTTTTCATCATCCACACTCACCCACTCATTCATTAGTTCGTTGTAGCGTATGGCTACTTTGTCTAATACATTTTCATGTGTCCAATTTTCTGAAAGATATGTTTCCATATTTCCATATCCTAATTCCTTAGCTATTTCATCTTTTGCTTGCTGTAATTTATCCATTGTCTTTATTTTAAAGTTTTTCAAGAATTAAAAATGTTATATCAAAAAGACTTTTAGTAATCCTTTGATAACTACTATCAATATCAACATTTCTAAAGTATATAGTTTCTTTAGTGGCTTCTTTGATGTGCATTTTAAATACATCTCGTTCTTTTTTTACTATTAATGTTTCGTTGTTTTTTAAATCTTGTGCTCTCATTGTCTTTATTTTAAATTTTTAATTTCTTCTTTTACTGATTGCCATTTGATTCTGTTTTAAATATTTTGTATAGTTCGGCTGTAGTTAGCTGTTCTGTATTATAAATAAATTTTCCATCTAACGCTTTTATGCAGTTTTCGTGTATAAAATCTGCAAACTCCACAGCTTCTTTCTCTTTCTCTTGAGCTGCATAAATATCCATTACATCTAATGCATCACTATAATCAATCCATTCTTCGAGACCTCCTTTATTTTGTTTATAAAATGGTGCTAATATTTGTTCCTTAGTCATTGGTGTTATATTTATTGGTGAAGTAATCATTTCCGTTTTCAAGGTCTTCTTTTGTAAATTCCATTTTGTTTTGTTTTTTCAAAGTTAACCAATCTTTTTTATTTATGCAACATTATTCAAGTATTTAACATTTCATTTATTTGCTCAACGTATGCTTTTATGACTTCACATTCATTTATTTTTAGCCACCTTTGCACATCAGCTATTGCTATTACAACATCTGTTCTGTTTATTACAAGTATATCTGATATTTCCTGTTGAGTTAGATAATCTTTGTAAATTCCGTATATGCAGTAAGAGATACACTTCTTAAACTTTCTGTTATAAATATGCTTTGATATTAATTCATTGCACGCTTGTTTTAGAGATGACTTAAATTCATTTCTCGCATTTTGTAACTCTGTTTTTTTGAGTTCTATTTTTTCTATCTCTTTTTTCATCTTATTGAGAATAAGTTAAACCATGTTGTTTTTTCTAAATCTGTCGCTTTCTGACCTTTCAACCAGTTAATACAAAATTCATTTTCTTTGTGATATTGATTTGTTTTTATTGCACGTTCTAATTTTTCTCTCATGTCATTTTCTTTTTGATGTTCCTGTTTCTCCAGTAACTCTTTTCCAAAAGTAGCCTTAAAAAGTCCGGTTACAACTTCATTCTTATTTTCAATTTCAATCTTTTTATTTCTTTGGTCAATTAAAAACTGCTCTTTTATCTCACATCTTTCATTTTCATAATATCCACTAAACTCTAACAATTTAATAGCTGTTATTTTACCGCCATAAGTTTTTAATTCAGGTATATCTTGTCTTTGACGTATAAATTTAAAAAACATAACTATATCGTCTAAATTCCAATCCCTACGGAGTGCTATAATATCTTGGCTAAATTGTGATGCTGTTAAGTCAATTGAAGTATCAGGGAAGTTTACCATTAGAAAACGTTGGGTTAATAAAAAAACGTGCTTCAAAATTTGTTCCTCTGATTTTAAATCATAACAAGCCAAATAAAGTGGTTTCTCTCTACTTAATACACAATCTTTAATAGTTAGATTTCGTTCGTATCTACTTATTTCCATTTCCGTTGCTCCAGTTGTCAAAAGGAGTAGCGCCGTTTGTGTAGGCTGTTTTTGCACCGTTAATTCCATGCTGTTTAACTTTGTAATTTTTATCAATTAATTTACCCTCTTTAAAATCTCGTAAAATCCAATTTTGACAAGTTGCTAACCAATCTACTTTTTTTTGATTATTTTCCCTCGACCATAAATCCATTGCATTGTGATAGTATTCTGCATTTGCCAAACAATAAGGCGGTTTTAAATATTCGAGTGCTGATTTCAATTTTTCAATATCAAAATAATATGACTCTTTAAATAAAATTTTTTGATTTTTATGCTCCTTTTCTTTTACCTTAACCTTTTCTTTTTCTTTATCTTCTTCTTTATCTTTATCTTGTACCCTATTAATAGGGTATTTATACTCTATTTTTTGATATTTTTCATAAATTCCATGTTGTTGTAAAAGTGATATAATTTTACGGTGAACAGGGCTTTTTTCACTTAATTCAGAGCCATATTGAAAATCAACGAATCCAATACAAAATATTTTATTGTTGGCTATTTTTTTAAATTGATTTCCATTATCAATATTAAGTAAATCATTTTCATTTACAGGCTCACCAATATACGCATTTGCTATTATCCAATTTGGACTCCAAACTCCGCTTAAATCAGATTTATCTCTAACAAATTTAACCAAACATTTTAATTTGCATGGCAATTTCATAAACCATTCTTTATCCCAAAGCTCCGTATCTGTAAATCTTTTTGCCATTTTAGAGAATTAAAAAACCGTATCGGTAATCAGTTGGAACGGGTACTTCACAACCCTCTGATATTCCGATACGGTAGTATGTTTAAAATTCTATTTTCTTTCATGTGTGAAGTTTTTAAGGTGTTCCAATCCCTTTTACAAATATAAACAAAGCTTTCTAATTTGTCAAAAGTTTTTTTACTTTTTTTGCATCTGACCTACGCATTGAGTATTCAGTAACTACAAAAGTAGTTCCGTATCTTGTTTTGCCCTTAATCGGATTTTTAATCAGGTCAATTCCGTACTTCTTTTGGATTTCAAACATACGTCCCCCTAATCTAAGGCTTCCAAAGTCTTTAAGACTTGATAATGCTGTTAATTTTTCACCTGCAATTAATGCATTTGTAATAGCTTCGATTTGTGTTTTCGCTTTCATAAATTTATTTTAGTTGTTAAGAATATTTATTGTTTTCCATTTCCATCTTTAGATAGCTTATTTTTGTCCTTGTAGCTTCTATCGTATGACTGATATTAGCCGATAATCTCTGCGATTTTTCGTAAAGATAATGCCATTCCCGGCATTTAGCATCCGCCCTCATTTTCTTAATAGACGGTGCTATCTTATCATTACCTGTTAACTTTGCCTGTCTTGTTAGTTCTGAATCAATAGCATCTAATAGATAGAATTTACAACTCGCTTGTGTTTCCGTTGCCAATGATTGCAGACTAACTATTTCTCCTAAATAGTCCACTGTCTTATAAATATCCATGCCATTAAACTGCTCAATAGTATCTGAGATAAGCTGTAAGTTATTTTCTATTTCTGATTTATTTATCATAGCTGAAAATTAAAAGAGTGTGGTGTGCCACTCCATAGCAAAACAATCCATTCTTTATGATTAATAATCCACGCCCACACCGACGTTCACGTTAATTCTGTTTTTTATTGATTAACCAATTATAGATTTTCTCGGCAATAGCTTCTATCTGTTCCACTTTCACCTTATCCGCTATAACTAAATCCTTAGCGAAAGAAAAAGCCATTCCTGCCATCTTATGTTCATATGGCTCTGGTTTATAACCTCCGCCATTTGGCTTAAAAATTGGCTTGTTTACGGCCTTTATTTTGCCATTCTCAATCGTGTACGTCAGTTCATTACCTACCTGTAATTTAGCTGGCATCTTTTCTTTAGTTCCAATATTCCCGGTATCTCCGTTCTCCAGTTATAAAGTATGATAATATGTTAATGGTGGTTTATATTTTCCATTTTCGTCTTTGTTTGCTGACCATTCATTCTTGAATGAACATGCTGTAATTTTGCTTGTCTTTTCCATTGTTTTTAGTTTAAAATGGACAATCTTTGTCCGTTACCGAATTAATTATTATAGGTTGTGAAAATTGATTTGTCATTGATTTTAGTTGGTCAATAGTTAGTTTCTTCCCTCCACACCTATACCCATATTTATTGCCAATCTGTATTTTTTCTAATTTCTTTTCCTGATAATACCTATTGCCAATCTGTGACGGCAATCTCCATAATTCTCTATCGTGCCAACCGAAAGTAAAATTATTATACACAAAACCAAATTTAAAAACTTTCATGTTGTCAAATATAGTCAAAAACTCTGAATAATAGTCAATGTTTTATGTTAATTTTTTGGCAATATAGTTTCGTTTAGTGATAAGTTATA
>DAORIK010000073.1:0-13433 GCA_035438465.1 Chitinophagales bacterium
ACAGCAACTCAAGTGAACAACGGTAGCAGGGATGCGTGCGGTATAGCGACCAAGACATTAAATAATAGCAGCTTTACATGTGGGAATGTGGGAGCGAATACAGTAGTAATGACGGTAACGGACGTGAACGGTAACTCAAGTACTTGCTCATCTGTTATTACGGTGAGAGACTTGGTAGCACCGGTAGCAGTATGTCAGCCATTAACGGTTAACTTAAGCGCAGCAGGAGCAGGCAGTATTACAGCCACTCAGGTAAACAACGGCTCAAGTGATGCATGCGGTATAGCGACTAAGACGTTAAACAACAGCAGCTTTGCCTGTGCGAATGTAGGTGCGAATACAGTAGTAATGACAGTAACGGATGTGAATGGTAATTCATCTACCTGTTCAGCTGTTATCACAGTAAAAGATTTAGTGGCACCGGTAGCGGTATGTCAGTCTGTAACAGTGAATCTGGATGCAACGGGTAATGGCAGCACTACAGCAACAGCAGTGAACAATGGTTCTTCAGATGCCTGCGGAATTGCAAGTAAAGTATTAAGCAAAACTTTATTTACCTGCGCTGATGTAGGAGCTAACAGTGTAACATTAACGGTAACGGATGTAAACGCAAATTCATCTACCTGTACAGCGACTGTTACAGTAAGAGACTTAATTGCTCCGGTAGCATTATGTAAAAACATAACCGTTCAGTTAAGTACAGCAGGAACAGTTGCCATTACAGCTTCACAGGTGAATAATGGCAGCTCAGATGCATGTGGTATTAAAACAACCACAGTTACACCAGGTAGCTTTACGTGTGCAAATGTTGGCAATAATACAGTTGTTTTAACAGTGACAGATAATAACAATAACGTTTCCACATGCAGTGCTACGGTTACAGTTCAGGATTTGGTGGCACCGACAGCAATTTGTCAGAATATATCCGTTGCATTGAATGCAGCAGGATCAGCAAGTATTACAGCGGCTCAGATCAACAACGGTTCATCGGATGCCTGCGGCATTGCACTAATGACTGCATTGCCTACAGTATTCAATTGTACGAATACGGGAGCCAATACGGTAACGCTTACGGTTAAAGATGTGAACGGCAATATCTCTACCTGTACTTCTATAGTAACGGTAACGGGCGGTCCATTGTATAACTATGTCATCTTAGCGTATAAAGAAGCGGAAATAGAAAATAGAAGCTACTTACAGAGCGGTGGTATGGGTGTGATGACATCCACCGGCAGAATAGAAGTAGAACAATATTCTACAGCAACGGCGCCGGGTACTTTCGTACAGGGTTTAATCAGAAATATCAGCGGAGGTTCTGTGGTAACTACACAAATCAATAGCGTGGCAACAGCACCGATACCAACGTTTGAGACAAATCCTTATACCAGCAATAATAATATTACGGTAGGTACAGGACAAACGGTAACGTTGACAGACTCTATCTATAACATGATAAAGATTGGTAAATACGGTACAGTTATCTTCACGCAACCTGTGGTGAATATCAGACATATCGAGTCACAGGAATTTGCAGCAATCAGATTTACACAGTGTACTAAACTCAGATTGAAAGAGCACTTACACTTGAAGAAAAACTCATTATTCAATCCTGATGGTTTAGCAGTTACTCTTTTTGCTCAAAGACATGTTGATGTGAAAGATGGATGTAAAGTAACCGGTACTATCTATGCTAAAGACGAGGATATAAGGGTATGGGGTAAATCCAACAATCGTTCCGTAATGACAGGTTTATTCATTGGTCAGGAAGTTGAAAGTGAAGGCTATACTGACTGGTATGCTAATACACAATGTGGCAGATGTTCATTAGGCTCAGGCTTATTTGCAAGAATATCCAGTTCAGTAGATGTAAGCTGTTCAGGAGCAACCAATGGTACAGCTACTGTTACAGCAACAGGCGGAACAGCACCATACACGTATCAGTGGAATAATGCGGCATTGCAAACAACACCAACAGCAACAGGTTTGGGTGTTGGCAACTACTCAGTAGTGGTAAGAGATGCAACCGGAGCAACATCCATTGCGACTGTAAACATTGGAATCTTCAGCTATACTATACTTGCAACAGATAGAGTGTACATGGATAGAAATGATACGGTATTTGAAGGTTCAGTAGGAATTACGACCAACAGCGGCAGAATTGATATTGACAAATACTCAGGCGTTATCGATGATAATTCCATCGTTATAGCACCATATCAGACATTGGATGTGACAGATTCTATTAACGAACAGGTATTTGGAGTAGCAGCTGCCACTACGATTCCTTATCAGGGTAATATTCCGTACAGCAGCAGCAGTGATTTAACAGTGGCAAACAATGCAACGGTGACATTAACCGCTACGGATACATTGAGACGAACTATTACGATAGGAGACAATGCTACGTTGATTGTTACAGCAGGAAAATTGAATATCACGAATGATTTAGTATTGAAAAACAATTCTAAGATTAGATTCACTACCTGTACAAACGTGAGGATTAAAGATGATTTAGTTACAGGTCAGAATCCGACTATCAATCCGGATGGCTCTGGAGTTACAATCTTCGTACATGGTAGTGATGTAGATATTGATAATACTGCTAAGATAAATGCAACGATTTATGCACCGAATGCAACGATATATGTAGCAGATGGCTCTTCGTCAGCACCGAATATCATTACCGGTAAATTAATAGGTAAGATAGTGGATATTGGCAAATACACTAATCTGTATGCAGATAATGATTGTCCGTGTGTTCAGGGTTCAGGTCCTATTACCATAGATGTAGTTAAACCGACTATCTCTTGTCCGGCTAATATAACCATCACGGTAAATGCAACGGGAAGTAACAGTCAGCATCAATATGGCTGGTACCACAGTGCGCATGATAATGGCTGGCATTATGGCTGGTTCTACCATAATTATGGCTGGCATTATAATAATGATCATGGTTGCTGGAATAATGGCTGGTATGATGATGATGATGACTGTCCGTCTGCAACAAGTGTGGTATTAGGTACACCTTCAGCTTCCGATAACGTAGGTGTGGCCACGGTGTCTAACAATCATCCGAGCAATATCTATCCTGTAGGCACCACGGTGGTTACATGGACGGCAACGGATGCAGCAGGCAATTCAGCGGTATGCAGTCAGACGGTAACGGTTATCTGTTCAGGTGGTCACCATTTGGTAAATCCAACCACGGCACCGTCTTCATCAGCAGCACCGGCACCATCTTCTTCGGCATCGTCCAGAGAAGTGAGTATCAGTACGGTGACCATGAATGCGTATCCGAATCCTTTTAAAGACAATGCAACGATTACCTTCATCTTGACACAGTCAACGGAGAATGCGAAATTGTCGGTATACAACCTGGAAGGCACCGAGATTAAACAGCTTTACAATGGTCCTGCGGATGCGGATGTGGAATACAAATTCCAGCTGGATGCAGACAGATCAATGGATTCAGGCATTTACTTCTACCGAGTGGAAACCAAAGAAGGCAAGGCAGCAGTCAATAAACTGATCCTGTTAAAGTAAATAAGTTTTAACCCAAACAACCAAAAGTCCGCCATCTAAAATGGCGGACTTTTTTTGTCCGGAGATATTTGTGTCCTGACTACACATATTTGACAAAAATCAATAAAATGGTATTTATTCGAAGAAAATGAAAAATATCTGCTAAAATAGTTGACAGTAACAATTAATTTGCATAATATTGTATTGTAAACCCTATTGAAACCCTTAATTAATATTTAGAAACAGAATCTTATGACCCTTAATTCACCCAAATTATTGCTATTTTAGACTAAGTCATTTATTCAGTTTCAGGTATTAAAGCAGGTTAAAATTTTTAACATTTTAAACCCTTAGTCATGAAACACCTTAACAAAATCCTTTCCCTAATTATGCTTGTAGCGTCTTTCGGAATGGTAAATGCTGAGAGCGACTTATTAGCAGACAATGTAGTGAGTGCACCAAGCAATATAGCAGCACTCTACAAATCAGATGAAAAGATAACCATCAGCGAATTTATGCCTAATGAAACACATAATAGTTCATTGGTTAGTATTAAATGTTTAATGCCATTAACTGTTCAGGTTAAAATATTTAAAATGGATGGAAATATGGCAAAGACTGAGTCACATACGCTTGATAAAGGTGTAAGTGAGTTGAGTATAGATATGAATGATCTGGCAGCCGGAATGTATATGGTTCAGTTCTATTCAAAAGAAGGAAGTGCGGTACGCAGATTTGTGAAACCGGACTAATATAAACGAGTTTTAATTCGGCTAGAATTAAAATTGATTACCTCGACAGTTTTCGAAAAACGTATGCAATTTCCATTGCGTACGTTTTTTTTATTTAGTCGCATACCAAACACCATTGTTACCAGATGCTGTGAGTGTACCGGTAAGACTATCCGAAGTTACAGCTGAACCGTTGTAAATGTCACCATTGTTAAAAGTAATTGTTACACTACTACCGCTAGATTTCCATTTCCCGGAGATGGTGTCAGCACTTCTGTAGTTATACACATCTTTATTCTCTTTAAAATACAAATGAGATATTGCAAAAAAAGAAAAAGTGTTATTGTTTTTAAAATGCAGATTCCAGTTTGTCTCACCTAAAGATAAACCGGTAATGTCTTCTGTTTTCTTTTTACAGGACAAAACAGATAATATCACGAATATGATAAATAACTTCTGCATAGAACACAAATATAGTAAAAATTATAAATTATTCAGTAACTCATTGTCTTCACCCATTAAAGGTGCCGCCCAGCTGGGCTTTGCAGGAGTTTCTGAAAATTTAAAAGGTTGATTAATTCCTTTTACTTTTCCATAATCAGGATGCTGTACTTCATAAAACATTTCACGCTGATTTAGATGAATATCTTTTTCCGATTCCTCCAGTTCTAAAATCGGAGTTAAACAAACATCTAAGGGAGCAGCAGCTTCTACCCACTCATCTCTAGTTCTTGTAATAAAAATATCCTGCAAATCATTTTTTAGTTTTTCAACTTCTTCGGGGATGGGCATCATGCGAGGTCCCCAATCCGGTTTACCTATTAATACACAAACACCTTGCCAAAATTTAGGTTCCAGGGAGCCTAATGCAATCCACTTTTCATCTTTACATTTATATAAGTTATAATTTGCCATTCCACCACTCAGCATAGGCTCGCCGCGTTTATGACGTATATTTGTATTCAAAGATTCACCAAACTGCATAGATAATAATGGCATTACACAATCGGTCATGGCGACATCTACAAATTGTCCCTTGCCGGTTTGCTCTCTAGCCCATAATGCAGCTAAACAAGCAACAACAGCCGGGTAACTTCCGCCAGCGACATCTGCAATCTGACATGCCGGAACAATAGGTTTCTCTTTGTCACCGGTAAGTCCCAGAATACCGGAGTATCCGAGGTAATTCATGTCATGACCGGCCTTGTCTTTATACGGACCTGTATATCCATAACCGGTTACCGCAACATAAATAATTTTTTCATTATGCAGTTTTGCAGCAGTATAATCGATTCCCATTTTTTGAAGCACTCCGGGACGAAAAGAATCTACAACAATATCAGCTGTTTTTACCAATTCAAAGAATTTGCGTTTGCCTTCTTCAGATTTTAAATCAAGTGTAACAGACAATTTGCTTCTATTGATACTGATATAGTTCAGAGACTGAGAGCCTTTCAAAGGAGGAAAAAAACGATTGTAATCCGGTGCTTTCGGATCTTCTATTTTTATTACTTCTGCACCAAGGTCTGCTAACATTTGTGTAGCAAGAGGTCCTGGCAGTAATCTGCTTAAGTCTAAAATCCGGATGCCCTGCAGAGGGCCTTGTTGCGGTTTTCGATTTGACATAAGATATTATTTTTTTTTATCAGCGAAACTAAATACTTTTTTCAATAAGTCTGTAGTACGTGCCAGCGGATTTGCTCTGATATTATTTTCTTCTTTTTCTATCATTTTAAAAACTCCGTCTAATGCTTTTTCCGTTACAAAACCGGTAAGGTCTGTGTTTACTGGTTTTACCAATGGAATTTTGTTGTAAATTGTAGTTGCATCAGACCAGTATTTTGTAGCGTTCACTTGTCCAAGTGACTGATCTACAATTGGTCTGAATTTTTCTGTAAGTATTGCTGTACTTGCTTTTTTTAGGTATGCAGTTCCGGCGCCGTTTCCTCCTGTAATAATCTGAATGGCATCCGATACTGTGATCTGTTTAAGAACCTGCAAGAAAACATCAATAGCAACACCGGATGCCTTTTCAGCTGCACGGTTTAAAGAAGTAGTAACATTATCAACTTGTTTTTGCATGCCTAGTTTCAGCATAGCATCTTTTACTTTTTCAGCTTCGCTTGGCCATGGAATTTTTACCAAATCATTTCCAAGGAATCCATCCGTCTGAGATAATAAACCCATTCCTTTTGTGATACCAATACCCAGCGCATCTTTCAATCCATCACCGGCCTCTGATTCTGTAGGGTCGCCCATCGAAGTTCCTAATACTGCACTAACGGTGTCTTGTATTTGTTGTGAGGTGCATCCGAACAATAAAGTAGAAACTAAAAAAATACCCAGAAACTTTTTCATTTTAAATTGTTTTATATTGTGAATTAAATGGCGGATTGAAATTCCGTTATCAAAATAGGAAATAAATATAAGAAAATGAAAGCTACCATACTAAGCATAGGTGATGAATTGTTAATAGGACAAACCTTGAATACCAATGCACATTGGATGTCGCAAAAAATGAATGAAATAGGTATTGATGTTATTCATCATATTTCATTAAGTGATGAAAAACAGGATATAATAAATTGTTTGAATAATGCATTGTTAAGTTCAGAGGTTGTTTTAATTACAGGAGGATTAGGCCCTACGTCTGATGATATAACAAAAGATGTTTTGTGTGAATACTTTGGTGGTAAATTGGTGTTCAATGAAGCAGCCTATAGAAATATAGAACGCATTTTTGAATTGCGAAAGAGATTGATTAATGAATCTACAAGACGTGTTGCCTGTTTGCCGGATGTGTGTAAGGTAATACAAAATAAAAACGGAACAGCTGCCGGAATGATTTTTTCAAAAGATGGAAAGACAATTGTGTCTATGCCGGGAGTTCCTTATGAAATGAAAGGTATGGTTACTGACGATGTGATTCCATATCTGAAAGAAAATTATAAATTGCCTTTTATCTTTCATTGTAATATTTTAACAGCTGGTGTTGGAGAAACACAATTAGCTGACAGATTAATTGAATTTGAGAAAAATAAAGACGCACGTATCAAATTAGCTTACTTGCCAAACGTAGGTAAAGTGAGGTTGAGATTGACTATAAAAGGAGAGGATAAAGATACATTGCAAAAAGTTTTAGACAATGCTAAGAAAGAAGTGGTGTCCAGTATAGAAGAATATATTTATGGTTTCGATGAAGATACACTGGAACAAAATATCGGTGATTTATTGACAGATAGAAAGGTGACACTTGGAACTGCTGAAAGCTGTACCGGAGGCTATTTGGCGCATTTGATTACCTCCGTTTCCGGAAGTTCTGCCTATTACAAAGGCAGTATCATTTCTTATGCAAACGAAGTTAAACAGGATTTGCTTGGAGTCAGCAAGGATACGTTGGAACAATTTGGTGCAGTAAGTGAGCAGACGGTTTCTGAAATGATAACCGGAGCGTTATCGCAATTGAAGGTGGATATAGTCATCGCAATTTCAGGTGTTGCCGGACCAAGCGGAGGCTCTGAAGAAAAACCTGTTGGTACTGTCTTTATTGGAATTGGCACCAACCAAAAAACAATTGTAAAAAAACTATCCTTTACCAATCACAGAGAACGGAATATTCAATTATCTTCTGTTGTGGCACTCGTGATGCTTAGGAAATTTTTATTAAATCAGTTAAAAGACTAAAAAATTATTCCAACTCTCGTATCTTGTATCATAATATAACTAAAAATAAACAATGGCTGAATATAAACTACTAATGCCAAAAATGGGCGAAAGTGTGATTGAAGCTACCATTCTGATGTGGCATAAAAATGTGGGTGATAAAGTAAATGAGCAGGATGTGATGCTGGAAGTCGCAACGGATAAAGTAGATACTGAAGTTCCCAGTCCTGTAAGTGGTACTGTTAAACAAATACTTTATAATGTGAATGATGTAGTTGGTGTTGGAGAACCTTTGGTCATAATTGAAGTGGATGGAGATGTTCCCACTCAATTTATTCCTGAAAAAAAGAAAGAAGAAACAAAAGTGGAAACGGCTACTGTGGTGGAAAAGAAAACGGAAGAGGTGGAAGAAAAAGTGATTCTAAAAGAAGAACCAATAATAAAACAAGAGATAATTCAACAAATACAAAGCCCGGTTGTAATACCTAAAGGACAAGTTTCAGGTTCTAATAAATACTATTCACCATTAGTTTTAAATATTGCACAGGTAGAAAATATTTCAATGCAGGAGCTTGAAATGATAACAGGAACCGGTGCGGACAACCGAATCACAAAAGAAGATATTTTAGCATATGTCGACTTGAAGAGAAATAGTCCACAAACGATGGCTCACATTCCACAGAAAAAAGAAGAAGTACAAAAAGAAATCAAAGAAGAAAAAATCCTCGAACACAAACCATTAAACATCGACCAAGAATCAAATGTCGAAATTATAGAAATGGACAGAATGCGGAAATTGATTTCGCAGCATATGACCAATTCGAGAAAGACAGCTGCTCATGTCTCATCCTTTGTAGAATGTGATGTAACAAATATTGTACGCTGGCGAGATAAAAATAAAAATGCATTTTTAAAACGTGAAGGTTTCAGTTTATCTTTTATGCCGGTTTTTGTAGAAGCAATAACAAAAGCCATAAAAGATTTTCCAATGATTAATGTAAGTGTCGATGGAGATAAAATCTTAAAGAAAAAGAATATAAATGTGGGTATAGCTACAGCTTTGCCTAACGGAAATTTAATTGTTCCGGTAGTAAAAAATGCAGACCAAAAAAGCTTACTGGGTATTGCTAAAGCAATGAATGACATAGTGGTAAAAGCCCGTAACAATGCTTTGCAACCGGATGATGTGATGGATGGAACATACACTATCTCTAATATTGGTACTTTTGGTAATATAATCGGAACGCCAATTATCAATCAGCCACAGGTAGCTATCATGGCAATTGGTTCAATTACAAAGAAACCTGTGGTTATAGAAGTGGATGGACAGGATGTAATTGCCATCCGCCACATGATGTATCTTTCACATACCTATGACCATAGAGTTGTTGACGGACAACTTGGAGGTTTGTTTGTAAAAAAAGTTGCAGATTATCTAGAAAAATTTGACATAAGTCAAGAGATTTAGTATATTGTAGTTTAAATTGCCACAGTGCATGAAAACTACCCATGATATTGAGTTGTATAGAGATAGGTTAAAAAATATATTATTATATTTTACAGATATTCCTGTACAACCTTTGATGGAGTTGACCGGTGCATTTTCACTAGAGGTTTTCAAAAAAAAATCAAACATTATAAGCCCGAATAATCTAAAGAACAATAAATTCTATTTTATCATTACTGGTTTGGTGAGAATCTACTACGTAGCAGAAGGAAAAGAAATTACATTGGATTTCAAAGAGCCCAATAGTTTTTTTGTAAACGGATATACGCTCTTTACAGGATTGCCAAACGTTGATTATCACGAAGCACTGGAAGATACCCTTTGCATGTCCGCGGCCTATGAAACAATTGAATACCTGTCGAATAAATATCATTCAATAGAACATCTGGGAAGAAAAATGGTAGAAGCATACTATGCACAGTTTTTAAAAGCAAATTATAATAAACTTTTTTTTATCTGCCGAAGAAAGGTATGATGTATTTGTAAGAGAACGATCTTCATTGATGAACAAAGTTTCATTAAAACATGTCGCATCGCATTTAGGTATTACCCCTGAAACACTTAGCAGATTAAGAGCAAAACAATTAATGGTAAAATCATGAGTAAAATAAAAGATAACATTGAGGAGCATCGTGAGCAACTGAAAAAATATTTTCTTTACCTGTATCCGAATACGAATCTGGATGAGCTTTCAGAATTGGTACAGCAATTTACGATGGATAAATTTGATAAAAAGCAAATGATTTTAAAGGCAGGAGATTTTTCAGATACAGTTTATTTTGTTTACAGAGGATTGGTCCGTATTTATTATGTTAAAGAGGAGAAAGAAATTACCAACTGGTTTATTAAAGAAAATATGATGTTTGCTGCAACGTATTCTATCCTTACGGGTGAGGCAAATTACAGTAACTATGAAACGCTTGAAGATACCTATGTGTTAAAACTTAAATATTCAGTGCTGGAATCCTATTACGCAAAATATCACTCTTTGGAGCATCTTGGCAGAAAAATTATTGAGGCTTATTATGGTGCCTTTATGAAAAAAACATTCGATGTATTGTTTCTTTCAGCAGAAGAGCGATATTCACTTTTTTTAAAAGATAATTCTGATTTATTAAACAGAGTTCCGTTACGATATATAGCTTCTTATTTAGGTATTACACAAGAAACATTAAGCAGGTTGCGCGCAAAACATTAATTCCTATATGAATGAGCCTATCGAAGATATTGAATGGCACAGACAAACACTGAAACAGGTATTATTGAGGATTGCTTATGTGCCTGATGAAGATATTACGGAATTTGTAAATCTTTTTTCTTTAAAAGTTTATCCCAAAAAATCGATTATTATTGCACCCAACAATATGCATCTCAAAGGTTATTTTATTTCAGATGGACTTATAAGGATGTATTACATAAAAAACAATAAGGAAATCACTGAGGATTTCAGAGGTACTCATTCTTTCTTTTTAAATGGATACACACAGTTTGCAAAAATGCCGAATTTTGATTATTTCGTTGCACTAGAGACTACAACTTGTTTGGAAATTGAATGGAATGAATTGGAAGAGATTTTAAGTAAATATCATTCTTTAGAACATTTGGGAAGACGAGTAGTAGAATTGCATTATGCAGAATCAATGCGCGTAAGTTATAATTCATTATTTTTATCTGTAGAAGAAAGGTATAGAATATTTCTTAAAGAAAAAGGAACTCTTGTAAATAAAGTATCGTTAAAATATATAGCGTCTTATCTTGGTATTTCACAGGAAACCTTAAGCAGATTGCGTGCAAAGTTAAAACAATCGATTGATGAAAAAAGAAATAATAGGTATTGAAACCCGGCAAAATCAGTTGAAAGAATATCTAAAAAAAATATCACCTTCCATTAATCTTAATGAACTGGATGAATTAGTAGCTGCATTTATTCCTGATGAATATCCAAAAAAATATTTATTGCTTAAAGAAGGGGATTTCAGTGATACTATTTATTTTATCTGCAAAGGATTGATACGCAATTATTACATTAAAGAAGAAAAAGAGATTAATCACTGGATAACAAAAGAAAATATGCTCGTTGCCGCTGCATATACCATTGCTACGGGCAATAAAAATTTTATAAACTATGAAACATTAGAAGATACTTATGTATTAAAAATTAAATATTCAGTTCTGGAGTCTTATTATTTAAAATATCATTCTCTGGAGCATTTGGGCAGAAGAATAGTGGAGTTGTATTATGCCGCATTTATGAAAATGACATACGAAGTTTTGTTTTTATCTGCTGAAGAACGCTATAAAATATTCGTTCATCAGCATGCCGACTTATTAAACAGATTGCCCTTACGCTATATAGCCTCCTATTTAGGGATTACACCTGAAACCTTAAGCAGGTTGCGTGCAAAGTATTAACGTTCTTAATTCACTTCTTCGCTTTCCGGTGAGACAATATCATTACCCTTTTGAATAAATAGATAGTAAAGCAGGATTCCGCTTGCAATAATCGCGAAAGCAAATAACTTGTATTTCAGTTCCGCAGTATAGAAAATAAATAACCAAACCATAATTCCAATGAGTGCAGGAAGCGGATATAGTGGCATTCTCCACGGAAAGTTTTCTTCTTTCTTTTTTTGATGCAATAACAGGATGCCTGCACTTTGACTTACAAACTGAATTAAGATACGCATGATGATAATAGCGGAAATAATTTCTTTCATCTTAAATAACAATGAAAAAATGAAAGCCACGCCTCCTAAAATCAATAAGGAAACATGAGGAAAATTCTTATCCGGATGTAACTTTGAAAAGATTTTAAAATAATTTCCATCTACTGCTGCGGCATAAGGTACACGAGAGTAGCCCAACATTACCGCAAATAAAGAGGAGACGGCAATAAACAAAATTAAAGCAGTTGCTATATTGGCGATGGTTGTTCCATAAATCTTCTCGAAAAATGTACTCACAATAAATTCAGAATTTTTTGCATCCTGCCAGGGTATAACGCCAACTACCGAAATCTGCATCAGTAAATACAAAACAGTAATTCCAAATATGGAAATAAATATACTTTTTGGAATATTTATTTCAGGCTCTTTTATTTCGCCACCTAAATGACAAACGTTATAGTACCCTAAAAAAGAATAAATAGTTTTTTGGCTTGCCGCACCTAAACCGACAAAGAACAAAGGTGTTAATATAAAGGCATCTTTAGGGTAGGTGAATGCCAGATTTGTATCAAACTGCATTAACCCACTTATAATTAACCACAAAATAGTTCCGCAAACGATGATGCCCATGAATACGGATATTTTTCCGATGTCTGTAATTTTCCTGTATAGTAATAAAATCAAAAGTAACACTAATGAACCGGATACACATTTTTGCTGCCATGTTTCAAGTGGAACTAAATATTGTAAATAACTTGCAAATCCGATAGCACCTGATGCAATTACCAAAGGTGCCTGAATGGTGGTTTGCCAGATGTATAAAAATGAAAATAACTTACCGTATTTTTTGCCGTATAAATTTTGAAGAAAAATATAACTGCCACCGGCTTGCGGCCATTTTGCGCCTAATTCTGCCCAGACACACCCATCGCAAAAGGAAAGTAACGCACCTAACATCCACGCAATTATACATTGTGGTCCGTTCATAGCACCAATTATAAACGGAATAGTAATAAATGGTCCGATACCCACCATATCTATCATATTGATAGCAACAGCCTGCCTTAAACTTAAACCGCGGATGAGTTTATTCATCAGTATTTTTTGGGTTTATAAGGAATGAATTTCAGGCGTTCAAAAAACTGATTACATTTCTCCACTCCGGCCAAACCATTCATGGAAAAATACCAGAATTGTTCCAGGTCTCCCTGATTCATGGCCAGTTGCATGGTGCCCTGTGATTTGTGTTCGGCAATTTCCCAGTTTACAATAATCTTATAACTCAGCGCATCTTTAAATCCGAATTTTACACTTTTGTCAAAGAAAAATAAAGGAGCATTTCCT
>DAORIK010000074.1:0-13411 GCA_035438465.1 Chitinophagales bacterium
TCGCCGTTGTTGGTTTTCAACTAACAAACTACTGTCTTAGCAAATCTCGTCGGCGTTCATCCCTCGCCATTGATTTCTATAACAAAAACAATATCTTTATTAAATGCAGCAATTTCTGAATTTTGTATCTGCTTATATTCACCCTACTCAGGATGAACTTGAGTTTATTCTTCGCAGTACAAAAGTTAAGCTGTACAAGAAAAATGCGTACCTGATAAAACAAGGGGAAGTGAGTAAGCGAATGATGTTTATACTAAAGGGAGTTGCAAAAGCATCCTATACAGACAACAACGGCATTGAACACATCAGCGAATTTATCTTTGAAAATCAACCGGTGATTTATATGGAGGCATTTACCAAAAATACGCCTTCAGGTGTGAATGTAGTTTCACTGGAAGATACCGAAGTCTTAGTGGCATCCAGAGATCATTTTTTTGAGTTTCTCCAAAAATTCCCCAGGTTTGAAGGTGTCTTGAGAGACATGCTCGTGGAGTATATGTCTTTAGATTTGGAACACACCCGAATTCTGCGTATCAATTCTTCCAGAGAACGTTATGAAACTTTATTAAAATATCGGCCTGATATTATCCAAAGAGTTCCTCTGAAACATATTGCCTCCTACCTGAATATGGCACTTGAAACACTCAGTCGTGTTCGTGCCGGCAAATTATAATTATTTGACGCGCGTCAAGTAATGAACCATCTTCTCTATCTAATTTAGTATTGTTTCAATATTAAACCACTCTATTTAAAACATAAAAGACAAAATGACGACTCAAACACTTCAGGAAAAAGATGGCTATTCTTTTTTCTATGTAGACGCAAAATATCTTTTTGCACTCCTGATGCCGGTTTTGGCATTTATATCTGTTACTGCGCAAGGCATATGGACATTCTCGGCTTTCTTCTTCACATTTGGCATCGTGCCTCTTGTTGAAACGTTTTACAAGGGCACATCTGAAAATCTGACTGAGATAGAAGACAAAAAAGCACAGAAAAATTTGTTTTATGACTTTTTGGTCTACCTGAATGTTCCGATACAATATCTGTTATTGATTTTATTTTTCAGCAGGGTAAGCAATCATCATACTACCAGTATGGAAATCATTGGTATGACGCTAAGTGTAGGTGTTATGTGTGCCATCATCGGAACGAATGTTGGTCATGAACTGGGACACCGTCACAAATCGTTTGAAATTATTTTGGGTAAAATGTTATTTGCTACCACATTGAATATGCATTTTGCTGTCTATCACAATAAATGGCATCATCGCTACGTAGCTACACCTTTAGATCCTGCAACAGCAAAAAAAGGCGAATCACTATACGCTTTCTTTTTTAAATCCATTACGGGTAATTATATTTTATCCTGGAAGATTGAAAGTGATCGTGCAAAAAAAGAAAACCGGAACTGGTTCTCCTTTAAAAACGAAATGTTACGCGGACAAATAATTCAATTAATTATGCTGCTATTGATATACTTTATTTGGGGAAAGATAGCTTTATTCGCTTTCATAGGCAGCGCTTTTGTCGGCATACTAATCTATGAAGCCGGCAACTATATAGAACATTATGGCATGGAAAGAAACGAAGTAAAAGCAGGGGTGTATGAACGCTGTATGCCATGTCACTCCTGGAATTCTAACCACGTGCTGGGCAGGATAATGCTTTACGAATTATCCAGACACAGCGACCATCATTATTCTGCAAGTCGAAAGTTCCAAAGATTGCGACATTTTGACGAGAGTCCGCAATTACCCTGGGGATATCCGGGTGCTATCTTAATCGCCATAATACCTCCACTCTGGTTCAAAAAAATTCATCCTTTACTAATTCAGAAATAAATACGCACCATCATTTGAAATCCGCTTTGACTCTGTAATCACCCGACTGTCCAAGAGACACATTTAATGACAGACCGTACAATTCTCTAATCATTCTTAAATATTGTGCATGAATTATAAAACCACCCATCATGAATAGTAAAAACAAGGAAGAATACAGAAAAATAGTCCTGAACTATATCCCCTTTAAAGCCGGGTTATCTGCTAAGCTTCTGTGAACGATGAACCCAAGATGATGAAAAATAATTATCTTTATACCGTTCCAAATCGCCACCTTCGGGCAACCGCAAATTGTTGCCTGACATTATAAAAGATATCTCACAGACTTCAAATGACAAAACAAATCGCATCATTTTTCCTGACATTTCTTGTTTCACTAGGCTCATTATTTGGACAAACAACCAATATCCAAGAAGTAGTATTTTCAACAGACCAATTGAAAACTGACGTAAGGTATCTAAAAACCAAACTTGAAAACAATCATCCTGGCCTATATTTATACACCTCCAAATCTACAATTGATAAAGTGTTTGACAGCTTAGAAAATAGCATCTTAAAACCACTCAGCGAATTAGCATTTTACAAGCATATAACTATCATCAGCTCAATTATAAAAGATGGACACACTATAATATTGCCAAGTGTAGCACATGCAAATACTCAAGGAAATACCAGTAACTTTCTTCCCTATCATTTTGTAATACTTAACAACCAGTTATTCTTAGATATGGTTTGTACAAGCGATAATTCAATACCTGTCGGTTCTGAAATAATTTATATCAACAATGTTAAGGCAACCGAAATCATCAAGCAGTTAAGTGAAAGACAGGTAAGAGATGGCAATAATCTAACTTATCCAACATGGATTTTAAGCAATTATTTCAGGCAATATTATAGTTTCATTTTTGGGCATCCTGCAAACTATGCAATCACCTATAAAATAAATGGGCAGACAAACACTGCATCAATAAAAGCCTTGCCCAAAGACAGTATTTATTTTTACCGTCAGCAAAATTATCCCAACAAAACATTTTTAAACCTGCCAAACGAAGGACTGAAACTAAAAATTGAAGATGACAAAAAGTACGCAATCCTTACAATAAAAGATTTTCATAACGATGTTTTAAAAAAAGAGTATAAGCAAAACTTTAACAAAGTAATTGCAACATACTTTGAGCAGATTAACAACAGCAAGACTGAAAATCTGATATTAGATTTAAGAAATAATCAGGGTGGAGATATTGAGAATGGAGTGTACTTACTTTCTTATTTGTTGGACAAACCTTTTTCAGTGGTCAAGGAATATAATTGTGTAAAAAATAAGAAAGTTCAACATTGCAACGGGCCTTCACTAGGGCAACACCATCCAAAAGCAAATAATTTCAAAGGCAAACTGTATGTTTTAATAAATGGTGGCAGCTTTTCTAATTCAGGTATTGTTTCCTCTTGCTTACAAGCTAACAACAGAGCTACTTTCATTGGACAAGAAACAGGAGGAAATCCGAATGTAATAGCTGGTTTTACTAAAGAAATAAAATTACCAAATACAAAAATTCAAGTACAAGTACCAACTAAACAATTTGTAATTACAGACAAAGGAAATAACATAGGGCAAGGAATAATGCCAACACATAAAGTTGAGCCCAAACTGACAGACATTATTAACAACATTGACACTGAAATGGAATACACAATAAAATTAATAGACAAAAATAATAACGGCGAGTAATGTAGCTTGACAAAAATGGGGCTTTTGTACCCTCGCCTTTGTTGGTTTGCATCGCCGTCCTTGACAGGTGTTTAGCGAAAGCGTGGCAAGCTAGCGTAGGTATGCGTCACCTGTCAACGATGAACCCAAGATGATGAAAAATAATTATCTTTATACTATCGAGATGTATGTATTCTTATTGATATGCAGCTGGGTGGTTGACAGGTGACGTTTGCTTCACTTTGGCTTCGCAAACTAAACACCTGTCAAGGGCGCAGAAGTCGGAAACGTCAACGAGGTTTACATGACTTAAGCTAAGCGAACCTCGTTGACGTTTAAGTTTATCGATTACTTAAATTTCATATCCACACGAAATGTATACACTCTGTTGGATTCTGTAACAGACGGACGCAGGGAATATTCTTTATTCAACACATTATTTACCAAAAATGCAAACGTAAATTTTTGTTGTTTCCCAAACGTATAACTAGCTCTGAGGTCCCAGATAAAGTTGCCTTTATACCTATTCTTTTCTTTGAATTTACCGGCGTTATCTTTCAGAAAGGTTTGTTTATACTCATTAAGACCAATACCTACCAAGTCAAATAATGCATCATAATTTTCTACAAAACTAAAATACTGAAGATTGGTACCAAAACCGAAACCATAAAAATCAATGTCCCATTGTGCCGTAAACGTATGACGGAAACGATATTTCAGTACATTATAATCTACTACATCGTCTGTATTGGCTTCGTTGTAATTTCTATATTGCGGCACTACAAAAGTGTAACCCATTACAGCAGTGGTAGGAAACTTGCCGAGGAATTTTCCTTCACCCGCCAGACTAACTTCTGTTCCGTAAATTCTGGTATTGCCTACATTTTGCGACGCAAAAGAGACAATGGCATTCGGCGGAATTGGAATACCGCTTAATGTACTAACAGAAGTAAATTCCATCATATTACTGTATTGCGTGTAAAACGCGGATGCATCCACAAATGCATTGAATCTTTTACCAAAAGGAATGCCTTGTTTAATACCTAATTCTGCACTGAATCCTGTTTCTGATTTCAGGAAAGGATTTGGTACTATGGCAAAGCCGCCAAGGTCGGTAAGCACATTGCGTTCTGCAATGGTGGGGAAGCGATAACCCTGTCCAAACGATGCACGAATAAAGGTGTATTTTGCAGCTTCCACATTCACGCCTACGCGGAATACCGGTTTTACTTCTCTTTTGGTTGCTGTCATTTTATTCGTTTCCAATCTAAACCCAACAGAGGTATTCAATCGTTTCCAGAATTTATTATCTGCCTGAACATATACCGCAATATTATTGGAAGAAAGCGTTATGTTGCCGTACAAAGGCGAGGAAGGGGCAAAAGAATAAGCACCTACCATACCACCTGAGATGGTCATACTTATTTTTTCTATGCGGCGTTGATATTGATATTCGCCATAAAACGTATGGCTGCTGTTACTTTGATTATTGGAATTACTGTTTATGCTGGTTAAAAATCTGCCTAATAGTTTATGGCTGTTTCCTTTGGTGTCGTGGTAATTTACAAACGGATCGATGGAGGCATTATAAAAATTAGAAACGGTTGGAATGATAATTCCGTTGGGCAGGTATTTATTAACGCCTCTGTAACCGCTCCAGATAAAAGCATTCCCGCCACTGCCAAAGTTCATATTAACATTAACACCTGCACTCCATTTTAAATTGAAACGATATCGCGTTCCGATGTTAAAACGACCGCTAGTGCCGCCTATGCCCCAGGTAAGTCCGCTGTATTTGCCAAACTTTCCGCCTAATATTAAGTCGAGTTTTCCAATTTTCTGGCGGTTTGAAAAAGAGATATTAAAACTGTATGGTCGATTGGTATAAGGATTTTTAAGCGTTGTATCTCTTCCAAATAATGACGGGCCTTTAAATGTGACACTATCCTGTAACCACCATCTCTTATCTACATTTTCAGACTGAATATTTCCTGCTGCATCTATATATTTATCTTTCGTATCAGGATTGTCATTCACGGAAGCAAAAACGGAAATGGTTGTTTCAGGTTCGCTGGTAGCATAAGCGGTTCGCAGGTTAACAATTCCGTTCATGGCTGATGAGCCATACAAGGCAGAGGCTGCACCTTTAATAATTTCAATCTGACCCACACTTTCCATTGGAAGATCTAAACCAATTCCTCCGCTGCTGGGTTGCAATACCGGATAACCATCCAGTAAAAATAACACGCGTGAGCCGGCGCCATAACTCCAGCCTGAACCACCACGAATATTGACCTGACCATCTATGACAGACACCCCCGGATTTCTTTTTATGGCAGTACCCAAATCAGAGATGCTTTGTCTTTCAATAAATATTGGCTTAATCACATCCATAGAAACTATTTCTTCGCTGAGTTTTTTCTCAAAGCGGCTTCCGGATACCACCACGGTATTCAACAGCGTGATATTTTCGCTGAGTTGAACATCCAGTGTTTTTACCTGATTGCTTTCTACTACTACTTTTTCTATATAATCTTCATATCCGACATAAGAAAACACAATAGTTTGTTCTCCTGCATTTACATCCAGAGAATATTCTCCTTGCTCATTAGTGGTAGTTCCTGTAGTTGCAGATTGTAGCGTAACATTAATTCCTATTAATGGTTCGTTTGACTTGGCATCTTTCACCACACCTTTGATAGTACCTTTTTGGGCAAAGGTGTTTAAACTTAGCAGAAAGGCAAATAAAAAAACAACATTTTTCATACGTCTTAAATCTATTTAATATTGAATTACTCTGGCAATAATACGAATATATTCGAACTAAAATCAATATTACAAAACTCTAGTTATTAAAATATTTATTCTTTTGAAACCATGAAACGATTGCAACGTTTGTAAAAATAGATGTATGCATTTCATCTTAATTATTTCTATAGTATCATTTTTCAATATTAAGTTTTTCAGCGGTGTGAAAATTATTTGTAATTATAAAAAGCTTGGTCTAATTTTGATTAACATGCAATATTATTCAACTAAGCTTTTTTTTGGTATTGCCTGATTACTTTTTCAAAAACTAAAACCAAAGATTATGAAACTAAAATTAGCAGCCGAAAATCCATTAGAATGGATTGCCTTAAAGATGAATCTCGCGCCGATTCCTCTGGTAGAAACACAGATTTATTTTACCGTTGCCAGAATCATTATGGCGGGCGCTGAACTCGGTATTTATGAAGCAATTGGCAAGGAAAATAAAACCGCCGAAGATGTGGCAAAAACCTGCAACACACATCCGCACAGCACCACTCAATTGCTGAATGCGCTCACAGGTATCGGCTATCTGCAATTCAGCGATAACAAATACAGCATTACTTCCAAATATCAAAAATGGTTGTTTAAAGATAGTGAAGCCAACCTTATCGGCAAGCTACGTTTTCAGATTATGGAGTGGAACTTTCTCAATCACCTGGAAGACTTTGTGCGAACGGGAAAAACGCTCGACCTTCACTCTACCATCGATGAAAAAACGTGGGAATTTTATCAGGAAGGGATGCGCGACCTTTCCATTAATGCGTCAAAAGAACTGGCAGGAAAAATTCCGGTGCCTAATGGTGCAACTACTCTGTTGGATATAGGTGGCTCACATGGTTTATATTCTATTGAACTTTGTAAGATGCATCCCAATCTTTCTTCGATTGTACTGGAGTTACCGGGGGCGGTAGAAGCGGCAAGTAATATTGCCAAACGTTATGACCAATCGGGAAAAGTGGTACACAAAGCAGGAAATGCACTGGAGGATGATTTGGGTGAAAGCAAGTACGACATTGTAATGATCAATAATGTGGTGCATCATTTTACAAATGAACAAAATTTAGCACTCGCTAAAAAAGTGGCGCGCGCATTAAAGCCGAACGGAATTTATGTAATCGGAGAATTTTTGCGCAATGAGAAACCGGGTGAAGGGGGTGTCATGGCTGCTTCAACGAGTCTTTATTTTTCTTTGACAAGTTCTTCTGGAAACTGGTCAGCATCTGAGATGTCAGGCTGGCAAACGGCTGCAGGATTGAAACCACTAAAGGCAATCGGTGCTATGTCTATACCCGGATGGAAAATGATTGTTGCAGCCAAACAATAACATATCTTATTATTAAACAGAAAAGATAAGATTATAAAGATTTAGTGTCAGCTTCGTTTTGTGCTCTTATATAAATTATGTTATTATCTTCGAGTATTCATACTTATGATAAAAAGAACTAATTCTAACGATAAAGATTTTCAATGGTTAGTGGAGCAATTAGATGCATACCTTCGTATAATTGACGGTGATGACCATGCATTTTATGCACAGTACAACAAAACCAATATGCTACAGCATGCACTTGTATTTTATGAGAATAATATCGCTGTTGGCTGTGGAGCTTTAAAAAATTATACTGATGAAACGGTAGAAATTAAGCGTATGTATGTATTACCTGAATATCGTGGTAAAGGCATTGCTGCCTCAATCTTAAGTGAGTTAGAAAAATGGGCGGCTGAAATCGGTTATCACTCTCTTATACTGGAAACAGGTAAAAAACAAGAGGATGCAATTCATTTATACAGGAAGTGCGGATATATGCTTATTCCCAATTACGGGCAATATGAGAATATAGAAAATAGTGTGTGTATGAAAAAAGTTATTGCTTAGTTTAATCTATTGCATTGCAATGAGCATCGGCAATAAAAAATAACATGTTAATGTTATAAAAAGAATGCTGATGATATTCATTATAAATCCTGTTTTCAGCATATCTTTCAATGCAATTTCTCCGCTGGAGAATGCGATAGCGTTGGGCGGTGTACCCATCGGCAGCATGCCCGCACAACTGGCGCCTAAGCACATGGGAATTCCTAAAAACAAAGGATTGATATTTAATGAAATGGCTAATGCTGTAACCACCGGTGCAAAAATAATGACCTGCGCTACATTGCTCATTACTTCGCTCATAAACACAGAAAGTGTGGTGATTAATAATATCAGCAAGAATAAATTTTTGGGTGCAATTTGTGCCAGTACATTTCCGAGCAACTGAATTAATCCGGCATCTTCCAGCCCTTTTGCCAGCGCCAGACCACCTCCAAATAATATTAAAATTCCCCACGCCATTTTGTGTGTGTCTTTCCAAATCAAAATAGGCTCTGATGAGTTATCTTCTTTTCTAACACCGGATGGTATTGCAAATAAAAGTGTCGCCCCCATAATGGCAATAATGGCATCATCTAATTTTATGCCGAATAATTTATTAATGATGCTTTGTGTTATCCATAATGATGCGGTAAATGAAAATATGATTAAAACACGTTTCTCTGTTTTTGAAATCTCTCCTAACGCTTTTAACTCTTGCTGAATATAATTTGCGGTAGCTTCATTTTCTTCCATTTTATTCGGATATAAAATCCGTGTAACAACAAAATATAACATCAACAACAATAAAACAGACAATGGCATGCATAATTTTATCCAGTCAAAAAAATTAACCGCATGATTCAGTTTATCTTTTATAAACCCTACGTACGCAACATTGGGTGGCGTGCCTATTATTGTTGCAATACCGCCAAGATTAGATGCATACGCTATTACTAACATCAGTGCAACAGCAAAATTCTGTTGGTTTCCTTTTGCATTATTTTCTTTCATCACAAAAATAACAGAAGACGCTATCGGAAAGAGCATCATAGTGGTTGCCGTATTGCTGAGCCACATACTGATGCCTCCTGTTGCCATGATAAAACCTAAGATAATACTGTTGCCGTTTGTTCCTGAAAGCCGTACAATATTCAAAGCAATACGTTTATGCAGATTCCATTTTTCTATTGCAAGCCCTAAAAAAAAGCCTCCCATAAATAAAAAAATTATCGGATCGCCATAAGATTTTGCAGTTTCTTTAGCTGTCATCACTTCAGTAACAGGAAATAGTATTAATGGCAACATTGCAGTTACTGCCATCGGCAAAGCTTCCGTAATCCATAAGAAAATAACGAGAAAAGCAATTGTAAATACTTTTGCAGCTTTGCTGTCTAACTGTAAGGGATTTATAAAAAATAACAACAACGACAACAAGACGCCGGTGACAATAAATACCTGTTGTTTGTGCTGCCTGAACATATTCTTAAAAACACATTAATACGTTACCACGAATTTTAATTTCTGCTTTATCTGATTGGTACTTTTTTGTTTTATAGTAATTCTGGCTTCTGCTAATCTTGATTTTGAATCGCCAAAATAATCGAAACTAATTTCTGTCAGTTCGTTTATTATTTTGTAGGGAAACTTATGAATATAGTTCGAAACAGGCAATGCTTTCAACATATTTAAATCAATAGTACCGCAAGTGTTGCTAAGATTTATAAATAAGAGATACGGCAGTGTATTGCTCATACTGATAAAAGTATTGACAATTGTATCGTTGGTCTGGCATGCATCAAAATCTCTTAATGTATGTATAAAAATGGAATCATTCTTATACTCATAATTTTGTGTAAAATCATTACTTCCGATAGAGCTGCCATAACTCAGTTGAGTAATTTTATTAAACCTGTCATACTGCAAACTATAAGTAGCAGCAATTGCCGGTGGCGATAAAATTTCGTTATAGGTTTTCAGAGAATAAAAATCCGCATTAAAAATCAATTCATCATAAGCAGAATCTGTGTTTATAAAATTTAAGAGGATTTTATTTTCAGCTACAATTTTTGAGTAATTAAACCTGTACATTTTTCCGGCAATACCGACACTATCGAATCTCAGTGCTGTATCATTATAATAATAAATAAACTCATATTGCAAAGTTTGTGCGCCGGTGCCGGTATCGACAGAAAATACAGAAATTTTGCTTGGTTGCTGACGTACAGACACTCTGGTAGTTTGCTCATTCTTCTGGCAAGCAAAAATAAAAAACGGAATCAGGAAGATAATTTTTCGCATCTGTATATGTTAAGGCACTACGCCTGCTCCCACCACATTTGGCTTTTTGCTTTTTTTATTTCCTTTATTAGGATTACCTGGGCTCTTGGTTTGTTGTTTGCGTGATGCTTCTATTTTTTTCCAGTCGTTATATTGATCTGCAGGACAACCAACTCCTTTATGGCAAGACATCAATATTACCGAACTAAAAAATAGTAATAAAAAAAAGTAGTAAAGGTTCTTTTTCATAGAATAAAGGTAAAAAACAAAGTGGAAATATCCAACTATTCGCTCAGAATAGCTGTTGCTTCTATCTCAACGAGTAAATCTTCAGAAATTAATTTAGAAATCTGATACATTCCTGTGGTTGGTTTTATTTCACTGAAAAATTCACCATGTGCCTTTCCAATGGCTTCCCATTGTGAGATATCTGTACAAAAAATACGGGTACGTACTACATCATTCATAGTGCCACCTAATTCTCTCAGCACTTTTTCAAATTTCTGCAAGATGCACTTTGTTTGTTCATATACATTTCCTTTGCCAACTACTTCACCATTTACGGTGGCGGTTGTTCCAGAAATCTCTATAATGTTCCCGATTTTAACGGCACGAGCATAACCGACTATTGGCTCCCACGGCGACCCTTCTGTATAAGTTTGTCTTTTCATTTTCTATAACTTAAATTCTTTTAGTACTTCATTGATTAATTCCATCTCATATCCTTTTTGCATGGCATATTGCATCAACTTTTGTTTTATTATAAAGGTATCTGTTTCTTTAATTTTTTTAATCTTCTTTTCTAACAAATCCTGCAGTCGTATAAAATACAAACTATCATCTATTTGTTCGATGCTTTGTTGTATTTTTTTAGAGTCGATCTGTTTTGCCTGTAGTTCCTGAATTATCTTACGTTTTCCCCAACTTTTAATATTAAACTTTCCTCGCGCAAATGCTGCAACAAAACGTTCTTCATTCAGAAAATTATTTTCTTTTAAATAATTTATGTAAAAATCTGTTTCATTTCTTTCTACCGCTAACTGAAATAATTTTTGTTTAATTTCCGACTCACATCGCTCTCTGTATGCGCAAAACGATTCTAATTTCTTGATAATCTGTTCTTCGGAGAGATGCGTTGATTTCATTTACTTACGAGCTATTTCTTACTACTCACGACTTTATTATATATCCCAAACAGGATTACGTTTATTATTAATCATATAACGCAAATTCAGCACAAATGTAAGAATCAGATAAATAATTATCGGTGAACCCAACGCGATAAAAGAGGTATAAATAAAAAATAAACGCACGCGTTTTGACGGCATGGATAGTTTCCTGCCAAGATAGGAGCAAACACCATACACGCTCATTTCTATAACATCCCTCAATGAGCGTGATTTAAATAACTTGGATGGTTTCTCTAACATGTTTTAAAGTTAGAAATTATTTACCGAAAATTCTGCGTTGTTCGTTCGTAAAATTTTGTGCCCGATACTGCACTCCAGACAACGTTTATGCGTACAGTATTTATCATGCAATTCTATTATTGCCTGTGTATCAAATGCGTGCCGTTGACTGCTTATCGCTTGTTCAAAGATTTTTGTTTTTGTGTTTGTTTCATTTGGAGTTTTATACAACAGCTCTAATGCTTTATTCTGATATCTTTCTTCACCTGAAAATTTTGCATAAGCATATAAAATTGGTGCAAACACATTAATTTTCAAAATTGACTTAAATTCTTCGCCTAAAATTTTTGACCTGGGTTTACTTAATTTATCTAATATATAATGTTCGTTCCAATATGCTGACACATCAATATCTTCTAAGAAATTATTTTCAACATTCGATTCGAGAATACTGTTTAACAATGGCATTTGCTGAATTATTTTTGCAAACCAAGCAATTCGTACGGTTGGAAAAGAAACAGGTCTGATGCGCAGAAACTGCCAGTGATGCTCATGAATCTGCTTTAAGTCATATTTACTTTTCAAAAAGAGATATTCTTCTTTGAGTGCTCTTGGATAAATCTCTACGAAGTCTTTGTTTAAAAACCCCGCTGTACCAAACAACAATGCTTCTAATTGAAAAATATCATCTTTATGCTTTAACAGAATCTTATAATCTAAGAAATGCGTTAATAATTCAAATGGCTCTTTATTAATATGGCTCCCGAAATATTTTCCGAGTAATTGATAACAAGTTTGCTCCCAATCATTATTATTTAATTTTAAATTTTCCAGTATCTCATTTGATTTTCTATCCATGCGTTCTATCACTAATCGTTCTTTCCAGTTTTCAAGTGTAAAATCATCAATACATCCTATTAGATTTTCACATATCAATGTTTGTTTTGACAACATCATTGTCTCATATTTCTCTAATAAAATAGTTGGAATCCTGCCGTTTAATTCTAACGCAGGCAGTTGCGGAATAGAGATATCATTAAAATAAACTACGTGCAAGATTACGTTGTTGTATTTTTTATCTTGCTCGTGCTTGTGTAATTTCCAATCTGATGCATATATGTGCAACTCAATGTTTCCTACGAGAATAATATTATCAATTTTTATTTTTGCATTCCAAAAATCTGGTCCGCCGTCTTTATTGTATTTTCCAAAATCAAGTATTTGTAAATTATACCCGTCTGCGGTTTTTAATTCTTTTGTATTAAATAATTTATGCTGCCAGATAAAATGTAACAATCTCTCTCTCATAAATATTCCATTTATATCTATTGAGAGACATTTATTTACTGAATTCCATAAATTTTAATAAAATATTCTGAATAAAATAAAAAACCACAGTCTTCCAAATGGAAGACTGTGGCCAATGTTTCTCTCTCTGTTTTATTAATCTTTTTAGAACGGACAGACTTTACACGGGTCTACCTGCATATCAAAGCGTTCCAAGGAT
>DAORIK010000075.1:0-13399 GCA_035438465.1 Chitinophagales bacterium
AACAGAGATGCGGAATAAGTGAACTATAAGGTTCCCAATGCAATTTTCACCATATCATTAAACGAACGCTGCCGTTCTTCTGACGAAGTAGCTTCGTGTGTCACCAGACTATCGCTGATGGTAAAAATAGCGAGTGCTTTTGCCCTGTATTTCGCTGCAATGGTATATAAGGCGGCCGTTTCCATTTCCACACACAACACACCGTATTCGGCCCATTTTTTATACGAGTCCGGCTCATCGTCATAAAACTCATCCGAGGACAAAATATTGCCGGTTTTCACAGCAATATTCATGGCTTTTGCGGCTTCATATGCTTTCATCAGCAATTCGAAATTAGCGGTTGGTGCAAAATCGGCTCCGTGAAATTTATTCCAATTGACGGCAGAGTTCGTGCTGGCCGCCAGCGCTATCACGACATCTTTCACATGAATATGAGGTTGCAGAGAGCCGGCCGTGCCGATGCGAATCAGGTTTTTTACATCGTACTCACGAATCAGTTCGTTGATATAAATGGAGGCCGACGGAATGCCCATGCCTGTTCCCTGCACAGAAACACGTTTGCCATTATAATAACCTGTATAACCCAACATTCCTCGTACCTCGTTATAACAGATTACATCTTTCAAAAATGTGTCTGCCACATGTTTAGCTCTCAATGGATCGCCTGGCAATAAAATGGTTTCTGCTATTTCGCCTTTCTTTGCTGCTATATGAATACTCATAAATTTGTTTTAATATGTTTGTTCGTTACCTTTTTGTCCTGTTACAATCTGAATGCCGTTGCTGGTGCCGATTCTCGTAACGCCTAAATCAATATATTTTTTTGCTGTCTCAAAATCGCGTATGCCGCCGCTTGCTTTAATTTGTATTTTATTCTGCGTAACAGATTTCATTAATTCAACATCTTCTAAAGTTGCGCCGCCTGTACCAAAGCCGGTAGAAGTTTTAACGAAATCTGCTCCTGCATTTAAGACTATCATTGTCGCTATTCTTTTTTCATCGTCTGTTAAATAACAGGTTTCAATAATTACTTTTAGAATTTTGGTGCCAATTTCACTTTTGATTTGTCTGATTTCATTTTCCACCAAATCATATTGTTGATTTTTTAAAAAGCCGATATTAATTACCATATCTATTTCATCTGCGCCATTTCTTACAACATTTTTAGCTTCTGTTATTTTAGAGGCGATATCCATAGCTCCCAACGGGAACCCAATAACACTTGCAATCTTTATCTCTGAACCATGCAATGTGTCTCTGCACAATGGAACATAGCAACTATTTACACAAACTGCATAAAAATGATACTCTATGGCTTCATTACATAATTGAATAATATCATTTTCCGTTGCAGTCGCTTTCAGTAAAGTATGATCAATGTATTTAGAGAGTGTCATTTAATAGAATATTAAAGACTAAACTTAAACAAAAAAGTTAAAAAATCTATTATCTATTATCAAACTACTATTAGTAAATACTATTTTTACATCATGACAGATATTTTAGTAATCGGTTCAGGAATAGCAGGATTAAGTTTTGCACTCAAGACTGCACAACAATTTCCTGAGAAAAAAATTTTAGTACTGACCAAAGCAAGCGAAGACGAGAGCAATACCAAATATGCGCAAGGCGGCATTGCTGTTGTTACCGATTTTGATAAAGATAACTTCGAAAAACATATACAAGACACGTTGATTGCCGGAGATGGATTATGCAATGAAAGAATCGTAGATATTGTAATCCGTGAAGGTCGTGAACGTGTAAACGAACTAATCAACTGGGGAACAAACTTTGACAAGGGTGATGAAGGTGATTACAAACTTGGCAAAGAAGGCGGACATTCAGAATTTCGTGTATTACATTATAAAGATATTACAGGCTGGGAAATTGAACGTGCCTTATTAGAAAAAGTTCATCAGACAAAAAACATAGAAATCTCCCAACATCATTTTGTGATTGATTTACTGACTCAACATCATCTTGGAAAAATAATTACACGCGTAACAACAAATATTCAGTGCTACGGTGCTTATGTATTAAACAGAAAAACCAATCAGATAGAGAAAATTGAAAGTAAAATTGTAGTACTGGCAACAGGAGGATTCGGGCAAATTTATCGTGCCACTACCAATCCGAATATTGCAACCGGTGATGGTATTGCCATGGTATACCGCGCAAAAGGGCGTGTGGCAAATTTAGAGTTTGTACAGTTTCATCCAACAGCATTGTATGAACCGGGAGTAAGTCCGAATTTTTTAATCACCGAGGCAGTTCGTGGTGATGGTGCTATTTTACGCACCAAAAACGGGAGCGATTTAATGGTGAATTACGATAAACGTGGTTCGCTTGCGCCACGTGACATTGTAGCACGTGCCATTGATAATGAAATGAAAAAAAGCGGGGAAGACCATATGTATCTGGATTGCCGTCACATGGATAAGGAAAATTTCCTGCATCATTTCCCGAATATTTATGAGAAGTGTAAATCAATAGGAATAGATGTTTTCAAAGATATGATTCCTGTGGTGCCGGCTGCACATTATGCCTGTGGTGGCATAAATGTAGATGAATTTGGTCGCACTTCGATTAAGAATTTATATGCGTGTGGTGAGTGCAGCAATACCGGGTTGCATGGTGCTAATCGTTTGGCAAGTAATTCTTTACTGGAAGCAGTAGTTTTTGCACATAGAATCTTTTTAGATGTGTGTGAAAAATTACCATCTGTTGAATTCTCTTCCGAACAATTTCCTGAATGGAATGCGGATGGTACTACTGACCCGAAAGAAATGGTTATTATTACACAAAGTATCAAAGAACTCAAAGATATTATGAGTAATTATGTTGGGATTGTACGTAATAATGGCCGTTTGAAACGTGCGCAGGAACGCTTGTATTTATTATTTAAAGAGACGGAAGAGCTATACGAAACAACAACTATTTCGCCACAGTTACTGGAATTGCGCAATATGATTACCATTGGTTATCTGATTACGCGCAGTGCCATGTTGCGTAAAGAAAGTCGTGGTTTGCATTATACTACCGATTATCCAAATCATGCAAAAGATGCGGAAGAGACCATGTTGTAGAATGCAGAGGAATTGTAATTATTATTTCTTAGAATAATAATTCAGCCAACTTTTTTTGCTCGCAAACTCTAACAACAACTTATAAATGCTGTTCGCAATTACTTCCGTACTATTTTTATCGGTAACATAATAATTGGAGCGCGCATGATTTAATTCATATTTTCCAATTCTATATTCACCGGTAGTTTCTCGGCTGCAAACAAAAATTGGTGTTTTCTTTTCTTTTGAATAAGCGCAATAAAAAGAAATTTCAGCTTTCATCGGATCGTCTACCAATTGTATATTCTGATCTTTCATGCATTTATTCTTTACTGCAACGGATAATTCTGTAGGAACGGGCAAATAAATAAAATAATCCACTTCATCATTTACCTTATGTATAGCGCTTATATTAAAATCTTTTAGTGGTGCAGTATACTCTTTCTCTTTATACCTGTGTGTGAATGAATTCCCTTTAATATAAATCTTAGAGCACGGAAATTTATCTTCCTCAAATGCTAAAAAATGGATGTCGGTTGAATCTAACGATTGCACGTATTTTTTGAAGATGTCATTCATCTGTAAAAAGGTAACACTGTCATTAGGAATATACACTCTTATTAAAGGTTGAGATTTTGTAAACCAATCGGTTACTTTAAATTGATGACCAACAGAAACCGGAAAGAAGGTGGCACGCATTGGATTCCCTGTTGTTTTAATTGTAGCAACGCATGTTTCATCATCTTTCAAGGCAGAAACTACAACTGATACTGACGGATTATTTATATCTTTCAATATATTTCCAACAGCCAAACCTGCTGCTGCTCCTTTATTTAAAATAATTTTCTTGTCTTTTACTCCAATACAGGTTGCCTGCAAACCATCTTTAATATCCTGATTATTGACGGCAAATAAATTATCTTTCATCCTGTCTGCTTCTCCGACCATACTGGGTGTTTGTGAATAGATAAACTGTCTGCTTAATTGTGATTTTACCTTTTCAAACACATCGCTGCTACTTATGCCGGCCGGATTTTTATTCAATACATCTATCAGTGCACGCGTAAAAACACCATGTCTGTTTCTGTTTAAATCCGATTTCTCTAAGCCTTTCTGTCTTCCATTTGTACCCGATAAGAATAAAAAATTAGAGTTTGGCCTTTTTGACGGAATTTCCTGAATTATTTTTTTTGTCTTTATATCTTCTCCTTCATTTGGTATGAACTTTACATCTCGAAAGCTACCTAACAAACTAATATGGTAAGTAGAATCTGCAGCATTGAATTCATACAGTTGGTCCAACACAGAGTCAGGTGTAGCCACGGTTACTAAAACAGGGTAATACTTAGCACTTAATGAATCATATTGGTATAAAGTATCTGACAAGAAGGAATAATACGGCTCATAGCTTTGGTAAGGCATCCATCTTTCACGAGCATCTTCTTCTTCAAAAGTTTCCCAAATGCCTTGTCTTAAATATTCAACACTCCAGCTATAACAGCAATCAAAAATTACAGTAAGCGTTATTTTTTTATCAATAAACTTGTTAAAGATAGCTGCCAAATCCTGATTCAGAATATAAGATTTGTATTTTTGAAAAATATCTGTTGGTACAATTGCCTGATTTTTATGTTCATTTGTAAATGAATTATCTAACAGTATTCCATGTCCTGAGTAAAAAATAAAGGCATTGTCGCCGGCATTGCAGCGCGCCAGCAGATTCATCATTTCTCCTAAAATATTTTTTTGTGTGGCTTGTGCATTGTACAATTCTTTGATATTCTTTTGCGGAAATCCGAAATGAGAGACAATCAATTCTTTAATGGATTTTGCGTCATTCACACAACCACTCAGGCTCTGATTACTTTTTACATTTTCTTTAAAATAATAATCATTAATACCAATAATCAGGGCATTTTTGGATTGCCCATAGCCTTTAATAGAAGAAATAAATAAGCAGAATGCCGTGAAATAAAAAGACTTCATACATAAATGTAAAGAAATCTTAGGATATTTGATTCATCTCTTAACACGATTACCATGAAAAAAAATCTGCTGATTATTTGTATGCTGTTCTGTTGTTTTTACGCTTTTTCACAAAACTATAAAACAGACAGCATGCAAAACCTGCTTAAGCGAGAACAACCGGATACGACAAAAGCAACTATACTGATTGCTCTTGGAAAACAATATCAGGCGGCCAGCCCTGACACGGCATATTATTATTTACAACAGGCTTATAAAATTTCAAAGAAACACAATTACCTGAGCGGCATATCCAAATCAGCAGCACTCATCGGAAATATTTATTTAGATGCCGGGAATTATCCTAAAGCATTAGAATACTGTATCCAGAAATTAAAAACAGAAGAAGAAAGAAAAAACCCTGAAAGCATGGCAATTGCATATATGAATATCGCGAACGTTTACCACATTCAGGGAGATTATAAGAAGGCATTATCTTATGCATTCCGTTGCGATTCGATTATTGATGCTAACAAAATAACAAACTTAAAGTTATACAGTTTGCTGAATCTGGGTGATATGTTTGAAAAGTCCGGAAACATATCATCCGCACTGGATTATACTTTAAAAACATATGCTGTAGCTGTAAAAGAAAGTGACATCAATGTAAAAGGTGCAGCATTAAACAATTTAGGAAATATATATGCAAAGATGCACAGTCCTGCATTAGCTATTCAAAACTACTCAGAGGCACTTCCATACCTTGAAGCAACGAATGATGATGATTTTATTGCAGAAGCATCTATTGGTTTGGCTAAACAATATATGTTGGTTTCCATGTTTGATTCTTCTCTTTTTTATGGGAAAAAATCGTACGAAATAAGTAAGAAAAATGGATTCCTGAAAAAACAGCTTGATGCCTGCGTTTTCTTATCAAACTTTTATAAAAACAAACAGGATATAAAAAATGCTTTTGCCTATCATGAAGAAATACTGACGTTAAAAGATTCTATTTACAGCAAAGAGAGGATAGCCAAATCTCAGTTCTTAACTATGGAAGAAGATTTGCGGCAGAAAGAAATTGCTGAAAAAAAGTTAGAAGAAGCTGAAGAAAGAAAAGTAAAATTACAATACCTTACAATTGGATTATTGTTACCCATTTTATTTTTTATCACTTTGTATTTAAGCAACCGAAAAATCAAACCAAAGTATATAGAATTTTTAGGTGTAGTCTCTTTATTGCTTTCTTTTGAATATATCATGTTGCTACTACATCCGCTCATTGTATCTATCACCAATCATATGCCACTTTATCAGTTATTAATCTTCGCAATTATTGCGTCTGTTTTAACGCCATTGCATCATCGCATAGAAAACTGGTTGGTAAAAATACTTACAAAAAAAGAACGGGTCTCTCTGTTTAAGATACGAATACAGTAGTCATAAAAAAGAAAGAGCCTTCTGAATCAGAAGGTTCTTATAATTTAATCAGAAAATATAATTACTGTCCACCACCTGAAGATTCAGAAGTATTTTTAACGCCTTTTGTATCCGTTACTGCAGCAGGGACATCGATGTTGGTAGTGTCCGGTATTTCGGTAGAGTCCGTTGTTACCACCTCAGTAGCATCTTCTGCCGGTTTTTGTTTACATGCCTGTACACCAACTAATAGTGTAACTGTAGCGAATAATAAGAATAGTTTTTTCATAAGATTGATTTTATTTATAGGAAAGTTACCCATTTTATTGCACACTAAGTATTTACTTAAGTAATTTTTATGCACATGTCTTTTGAGAACAAACTTATCTCAATAGCGTAAGTATTCCTTTTAAATAAAAAGGCTCATTATTAAACCGTATACCGGAAGCAATATAGGTATAGCTATCTACAGGGCAAGGTGTCCCTTTGTAGGTGCCATTCCATCCGTTATTTAGATCATTGGTTTCAAAAACCAGTTCTCCCCAGCGGTTATATATTCTCAGCGTATAGCTTTTTATACTTTTATTCATCATATTGAATAAATCATTAAAGCCATCATTATTTGGTGAGAATGCGGTTGGTATAAAAATATCGCAGTTTGTTGAAACAAAAACAGAATCTTTTGCCAGGCATCCTTTAGTATACACCTCCACTTTGATTGGCGAAGTAAAACCATCAATTGAAATAGAATCCTGATCTCTGACACCTGTACTCCAGAAAACAGAATCTACTTTTTGGTTAATGCCTATCATTTTTAATTCTCCGGGACACATAATAATGCTATCCGGTCCCAAATTTACTCTTGGCAGTGGCAACACGGAAAAATTATATTTTGCTGTATCGCTTCCACAGCGGTGTGTTGCAGTCAATTTAATAATATTTGCTCCAACAACAGTATGGGTATAAGTTGCCACGTTGCTGGTTTGTGTATTTGTATTATTCAAATTCCAGACATACGTAGTATTTAATCCACCTGAAGATTGATTGGTGTACTGTACTGTCTTACCAAAACAAACATCAGCAGGTACAGGATTCACATTAAACAAAATACTGTCGTCCATTGCTATCAGCTTTGTAATCGTATCCTTGCAGGAGCCTGCGCTTCCAGTCGCAATTAGTTGTATATTTTTGGGTCCAAAGATGTTATATGTATGTGTTGGGTTTTTTATTGCTGCACTTTGTCCGTCTCCAAAATTCCAGTTATAGTTAGTAATACTGCCATAAGATACTGTAGATGTATTATTGAAATTAATTGCCTTATTGTAGCATAAAAAGTCATTAGTAAAATTGAGATTGAATTTTGGAGCATTTACATTGACAGTATCTTCTGCAGCACAGCCATCTAAATACACTTTTACTCTTAACGGATTTATACTGCCGTCATCTGTAAGTGTTGCAGATGTTGTGCCATTCACCCATCTTATTGAATCGTACAAGGCAGGATTTACAGTAAAAGAAGCAGTTTGATTTTTACACAATACCGTATCTCTACCTAAGTTTACATTTGGTCGCGGACGAATCTGAATATTTTTGCTTAAAGAATCAGTATAGCATCTGTTAGACACAACTAATTTTACAGGAAAGATTCCTGTTCCTAAAAAAGTATAACTTTTATCTTTTGTGGTGAAATTATTATTTTCTATTCGCCAGACATACTGATTGCTGATACCGCCTTTGGTTAGGTTCAGAAAATCAACTGCTCTGCGCTGACAGGTAACTAATTCTGATGTTTTAAAATCTACATTCAATATAGAGTCCATTAAAATAGTTTTAGCAAATGTATCTTTGCAACCAATATCTGATGTAGCAATCAACTGCACGTTATAATTTCCAAAAACAGTAAACGCATGTGTTGGATTTTGAATATTGTTATCAAAATTCCCATCCCCGTATTTCCAATCAAATTGTGCTAAAGCTCCCGTATTTATTGTTGAAGTATTGACAAACGTTACAGGTTTATTCAAGCACAGGTAATTATTGGAAAAACCGGGTGTAATAATCTGTTTCTTTACCAGAATAGTATCTCTTCCTGCGCATCCGTTTTTATATACTGTTACATTTATGGGTGATTTATTCCCATCAATAGTTATGGCTGCACTATTTTCGTTTGTATTCCATCGTAAAGAGTCAAATACTCCCGGAGCGGTAATTATTTTAGTAGATTTATTGCACACTGTCACATCACTACCCAAATTCACAGTCGGGCTTGAGCTTACATTAACAGATGATTTTAATGTATCATTTCCACAACGATTAGTAGCAATAAGTTTCACAGGAAATACGCCTCCACTCGGAAATGTTACTGTTGCAGTATTTCCATTTACAGGAGTACCGTTATTTATTATCCATTGAAATGCCGTTGGATTCCCACCTGCAGATGTATTAGTAAAAGTTACCGATGTTTTTTCACAAATATTTGCAGGTGTAGTTACGTAACTGATTTTTACCGTATCATCCATTTTTATTTTTTTGATGATAGTATCCCTGCAACCTAATGCCGTCGAAACTATATGCCTTACAGGAAATGAATCGGCAAAAGTATTGTAGGTGTGTGTGGTATTTTTTAGAGTGTCTGTAAATCCATCTCCAAAATTCCAACTATAGGAAGTAATAGTACCTGATGAAATGGTTGATGCATCTGTAAAAGTTGCAGGATGTCTGAAGCATAAAAAATTAGCATTAAACGCGGCTTTGGGCTTGGGATTTACAGTAACCGTTTTAGTTACTTTACCAATACACCCTCGTGAGGTAGTGGCCGTCAGTTGTACATTATATGTACCGCTGGTGGTAAAAAGTTTAGTTGGATTTTGCACAAAAGTGGTATCTCCTGCAGACAGTACCCATTGCCACTTCGTTACATCATTATATACAGATTTAGAGGAATCCGTAAATTGTATTAATTCATTTTGGCATCTTGGTGTATACACAAAATTTGTGGTCAATCCGGGATAATAAAATATTTTTATTCTGCTGGTATCAGAACACGGCTTGCCTTTGTTTATTATTAATGTAGCATAATACGTACCTGTATCTGAATAGGTATATGTCGGATTTTTTATAACAGATGTATCATTCAGAACAGCCGGATCTCCAAAATCCCAAAAAAAAGTTTGGGAAGGCTGGGACGACACATTATTATCAAATCGAACTGTAACACCCTGACAATTACTAAACGTTGAGTCGTTTATTTGCAATGCTGAACCTGCTGTATTATCTGTAATAACAATAGGTGCTGAAGAGGCTATTGCACAGTTTGTAACATTAAACTGAAAATCCCTGATACTTGTACCTAATACCACACCACCTCTTATTTCCTGCACCTGAATACCCACTACAAACAACCCAACCGTTTTAGGTATTACCGTCAATAATCCGGTAACAGGATTTATGCTTATTACAGAGTTTGCACCTAATGGCTTTTGTGAATTAAAACCATTTGTATATATTATGCTATCGTATGGCGGAGTTGTCGCTTGTGTTATATTGCAACCTTGTGCAAAAGGACAGATAGTTGGGTTATTTGCATCTAATCCTTGTAAAGGAGCCACCAAGCTATATACTAACTGGTCTCCATTCTGATCTGTCGCAGACATGTCAAAATCTAATTTTGAATTGGCGCATAAAAATAACGGTGGCTGATTATTAAATACAGGCGATGAATTACAAAGATTGGTATTCGGTATATTTATCTCATAAGTACTGCCCTGATCATCAAAAATATTAGCAACCGCGTTATTCCGGCAGCAACGCTGATAGACTATCTTATAGCCGGATGCATTTGCCGGCAATGTAATTATTTTTTTATATACCCCTTTCTCAATTCTTACATTAGTAGGTCGGTTCGTAATACAAGGATTATTATCAAGTGGTAGAATTGTTCCCGCATTGTTTAACAAATCAAACCCATAATCTACACTAAAAACAGAATTATTACTCCTGTCAAATATGGTGATGGTTGCAGGATCATCTAATGGAGCTTGTCCGTTAAAATCATCTCTGAAAATAGTTAAGGTAATTTCATATTGCCCGCCACCTAAACATTTATAGGATAACTCACCACCTACAAGGTGAGTAGCAAAGCTGAATTTTGTAAAAGACAGCAGCAGAAAAGCCACTAAGATTCTTTTCATCATTATACAAAAATAAACAAAAACCGTGCTAACAGAAACTAATTAGCTATATACTTTAATATTTTATTGTATTATAAGATGGTTAGCGATGAAAAAGTTCATTACTTTTTTATATTTTTGTCAAACTTTCCCAAAATGCCAAAGGATACTTCGATTAAATCCGTACTTATTATAGGTAGCGGACCTATTATTATTGGACAAGCCTGCGAATTTGACTACTCCGGCTCACAGGCAGCGCGCTCTTTACGCGAAGAAGGCATAGAAGTTTCACTCATCAATTCTAATCCGGCTACCATTATGACGGATGAAGTGACTGCAGACCATATTTACTTAAAACCACTTACCATTGATTCTATTCGTGATATTTTAGAAGAACGACAAATCGATGCGGTTTTGCCAACTATGGGAGGTCAAACTGCACTGAATCTTTGTAAAGAAGCATCAGAAATAGGGCTTTGGGAGAAATACAACGTTCGTATCATCGGTGTGGATTTACAAGTGATTGAAACCACCGAAAACCGGGAAGAATTCAGAAAATTTTGTGTGGAATTAGGATTAGGTGTGGCTCCTTCATTTGTTGCTAATTCCATGTTGGAGGGTAAAGAGGCTGCACAAAAAATCGGATTCCCTTTAGTAATCCGTCCTTCGTATACTTTAGGTGGTTCCGGTGGTGGTTTTTGCCATAAAGCCGAAGATTTTGAAGTAATGCTGGCTAATGGTTTAAAGGCTTCGCCAATTCACGAAGTATTAGTTGAAAAGGCAGTATTAGGCTGGAAAGAATTTGAGTTGGAATTATTGCGCGATTTGAATGACAGCGTAGTTATTATATGCACGGTTGAAAACCTCGACCCAATGGGTGTGCACACCGGAGACTCCATTACAGTAGCACCGGCAATGACTTTACCTGATCCTGTTTTTCAGGAAATGAGAAATCAGGCGCAAAAAATGATGCGGGCACTCGGAAATTTTGCGGGTGGCTGTAATGTTCAGTTTTCCGTAAATCCCGAAACCGAAGAAATTATCGTCATTGAAATCAATCCGCGCGTATCGCGTTCATCTGCACTCGCATCCAAGGCTACCGGTTATCCGATTGCAAAGATTGCAGCAAAATTAGCTTTAGGTTATAATCTGGATGAATTAAATAATCAGATTACCAAAACAACTTCCGCTTTTTTTGAACCTGCATTAGACTATGTCATTGTAAAAATTCCGCGCTGGAATTTTGATAAATTCTATGGGTGCGATTCTACATTAGGATTGCAGATGAAATCAGTAGGTGAAGTAATGGGCATTGGCAGAAACTTCGCAGAAGCTTTGCAGAAAGCCTGTCAGTCTTTAGAAAATAATAAGATTGGCTTAGGTGCGGATGGAAAAGGTTTATCCAAAACGGAAGAAATTTTAGACAGTTTGCAACATCCCAGCTGGGACAGAATTTTCAAAATAAAAGATGCGATTTCTCTTGGCGTTCCTTTGCACTCCATTCAAAAACTCACAGGAATTGACAATTGGTTTTTGATGCAGATTCAGGAATTGGTAAAACTCGAAAAAGAAATTCAGAAATATACTATCCATAATATCTCCAAAGAATTGCTTTTAAAAGCAAAGAAAAAAGGATATTCTGATGCACAACTTGGATTTTTATTAGGACGAATAAACGAAGAGGAAGTTTACGAAAAACGTAAAGCACTTGGTATCAAACGTGGATATAAAATGGTAGATACCTGTGCTGCAGAATTTGAAGCGAAGACTCCTTACTATTACTCTTCTTTCGATACGGAAAATGAAAGCAGGCGTACTGATAAAAAGAAAATTATTGTATTAGGCTCAGGCCCGAATCGTATAGGGCAAGGCATCGAATTTGATTACTGCTGTGTACATGGTTTACTGGCAATCAAAGAAGTGGGTTACGAAGCCATCATGCTGAATTGCAATCCGGAAACAGTTTCTACCGACTTTGACATTGCTGATAAATTATATTTTGAACCTGTTTTCTGGGAACATCTTTGGGAACTCATAGAACATGAACTACCGGAAGGTGTAATTGTGCAATTAGGCGGACAAACTGCGTTGAAATTATCTAAAAAACTACACGAAAAAGGCATAAAAATAATCGGCTCTTCATTTGACAGTATGGATATTGCAGAAGACCGTGGCCGCTTTTCTGACTTATTAAAGGAATTGGAAATTCCATATCCTGATTACGGAACAGCAATAGATGCAGATGAAGCATTAGCGGTTGCAAACAGAGTCGGTTATCCTGTGTTAGTGCGGCCAAGTTATGTGTTGGGCGGACAGCGCATGCGTATTGTGATTAACGATGCAGAATGTGAAAGTGCGGTGATTAATTTATTGAAAGATATTCCGGATAATGTGATATTGATTGACCACTTTTTAGACAGAGCAAAAGAAGCGGAGATTGACGCGATATACGATGGAGAGCAGGTGCAAATTATGGGTGTGATGGAACACATCGAACCGGCCGGTATTCATAGTGGTGATAGTAATTCAGTATTGCCGCCATATAGTTTGGGTCCAATCATTATTGAAACCATGAAACATTACACAGAGAAATTGTGCAAGGCTTTAGAAATTCGCGGTTTGATCAATATTCAGTTTGCCATAAAAGGCGATAAAGTGTATGTGATAGAAGCGAATCCACGTGCATCGAGAACCACGCCGTTTATCTGTAAAGCGTATCAAATTCCATATTTGAATGTGGCAACCAAAGTGATGTTGGGCACACACAAATTAAAGGACTTT
>DAORIK010000076.1:0-1103 GCA_035438465.1 Chitinophagales bacterium
TTTAAAAGGTCAGTAACATAAGGCAATATTGCAATGTGACGCGCTTTTTTCACAGCCTGTGAAATTTTACGCTGGAATTTCAATGAATTTCCGGTGATACGACGCGGCAATAATTTTCCTTGTTCGTTGATGAATTTCAACAAGAATTGTGGATCCTTGTAGTCGATGTACTTGATACCGCTTTTTTTGAATCGGCAGTATTTCTTTTTGTTAATTCCTATCTTCGGTGAATTAAGGAATTTGATTTCTTCATGTGTTGCCATAGTTTACGCCTCCGATTTTTTAGATTTACCACTTAATTTGTTTCTTCTTTGCTCTGCATACGCTAAGCCGTGTTTGTCAAATCTTGTAGTTAAGAAACGCATGATGTTCTCATCACGTTTAAATTCTACTTCGAATTTGCGGATAAACTGAGGATCTACCTCAAATTGCAACAACGAATAAAATCCTGTTGTTTTTTTCTGGATGGGATAAGCCAATTGCTTAATTCCCCAATCTTCTTTGTGAACCACCTTTCCGCCAGCTTTCTCTATGAGTTCTGCGTACTTTTTTACGGTTCTTGTGTACTCATCGTTACTGAGTACGGGCGTTGTAATAAAAACCGTTTCGTAATTGTTCATAATTAGTTAATTAATTTGTTTAAAAATGGACTGCAAAGGTAGTAATTAATTAGCTAATGAGAAAATTAGCTAATGAGAAAATGGCAGTTTTATGTTAAATTTTCATGATTTAGAACACAGATTGAACAGATTGGGCTGATTTGGGCTGATTTCTTGTCTGAATCGGGATTTACAGGATGAATGGATTTCAGGATTATAAATCTCAATTCTCAAATCCTAAATCTAAAATCTCTTAAATCTTCTCCACCCTTTTCTGATGTCTTCCGCCTTCAAAATCGGTGGTCAGAAAAGTATGTACCATTTCTTCGGCTTCATCAATGGTTATGAAACGAGCGGGCAAACAAATAATATTTGCATTATTGTGTTGTCGAGCCAGGCTTGCAATTTCATTTTGCCAGCACAATGCCGCACGGATTTTTTGATGCTTATTTGCCGTTATCGCCACACCGTTTGCTGAACCGCAAATCAAAATACCGAATTCCA
>DAORIK010000076.1:1203-13392 GCA_035438465.1 Chitinophagales bacterium
GTCAATTAAAATTCAATTTTGTTTATAGAATTTATCTAACTTTCATCTGTGAATCAGAACTCACTGCATACTAAATTGGAAGCGCGTGTCTTATTTATAGACATGAACAGTTTTTTTGCCAGTTGTGAGCAGCAAACGAATTACTGGCTGCGTGGCAGACCGGTGGCTGTTTGTGTGTATACAGGAAAATATGGCTGTGTGATTGCACCTTCCATAGAAGCAAAAAAGAAGGGTATTCGTTTAGGTGTCCGTTTAAATGAGGCCATGAAATTATGTCCTGATTTAGTGCCCTTGGAAACGAATCCCGATAAATACAGAACCTATCATGCTCGTATCATGAAAATTCTGAAACGCTATTCCGATGATGTGATTCCGCGCAGCATTGATGAAGCCGTGGTGGATTTAACTTCTTACAAAAATATTTATCCTGATGTAGTAGAAGTAGCCAAACAAATCAAAAAAGATATTTACGAAGAAGTGGGTGATTATCTAAAGTGTTCCATTGGGATTGCACCCAATGCTTTTTTGGCAAAATTAGCTTCTGATATACAAAAACCGGATGGTCTGACCATTATCACACCAGAAAATATTGACAATGTTTTAAAAAAATTAGAGTTGACAGATTTACCCGGAATTGCGAAAGGTATGAAAGAGAGGCTGAATAAAGCCGGTATCTATACACCATGCGATTTACGGCATTCGGCTCCTGAAAAGTTGAAAGCTGCCTGTAAAAGTATTGTTGGTTTGCACTGGTATCATCGCCTGCATTTTCAGGAAGTAGATATGCATGTAACAGAAGAATATAAAAATATGTCGGCGATGCGCATGGTATCAAAAGAGCAGCGAAAAAATGTACAAAATCTGCACGACATTATGATGATGCTGTGCCTTACTTTAGAAAAACGCATGATGAAAAAACACCTTTTTTGCAAGCGTGTTTATTTTTCTGTGAGATATGAAGACAGCACATCCTACGAAGACAGATTTTATACAGAACAACCTTTACAAGATGGTATGGAATTGTACCATCTTTTACAGGAACGCCAAAAAGTATTTCAGCAAAAAAACAAATTAAATGAAGCAGTTATCAATAATAATGTAACGAGTATTGGTGTCGTTGTACAAGAATTTATAAATGAAGATATTCTGCAATTAAATATCTTCGACAACTCGCATTTAAAAACGAATAAAGTACGGAAAACTGTATATGAATTGAAAGATAAATATGGTGGAAAAGCAATTAAACGCGCTTCGGAACTGGGTGATGAACCAACTGTAGAAGATGTTATCGGCTTTGGTAATGTGAAAGATGTAAATTCAGGTGAATACGGGTAATGTTAAACATTGCAAAATGTGTAAATAAATTATAAAAATTATTATAAAAAAATGGAGTTTTATACTATGTTTAACTTAAAATAAAATATCATGGGAAAATTTGTAATTAAAACTCAAAAAGACGGACAGTTCTACTTCAATTTAGTAGCAGGAAACGGTCAAAACATTTTAAAAAGCGAAGCGTACACTACTAAGCCTGCTTGCTTAAACGGTATTAATTCTGTGAAAGAAAATTCCACAAATGATGCACGGTATGACAAAAAAGAATCATCAAACGGTAAGCCATATTTTACCTTAAAAGCCGGTAACGGACAAGTAATTGGCACTAGTGAATTATATGAAAGCGAAGCAAGCAGAGACAATGGAATTGCAAGTGTAAAAAGCAATGCAGCAGGTGCGGCAACAGAAGATACTACTACTTAGTTTTACTCAACAAAATAAAAGAGATTCATTTACTAAAGTGAATCTCTTTTTTTATTTTTCGGTTTTCATTTGTGAAATAAACAATTGAAAAATACCTGCAAACATTATTAACGCCATAAGAAGTAAAAGTTCGTTACTTAAAGGAACTATATTATAACTTATTGATGCAACTCCTTGAAGCAGTAATACAAATTCATTTAAAAAAACTCCTGAAATAAAAAATACAAGACCTGTTTTGCTTAATTTATTTACATGAATATATTTTTGAGAAAAAATAAATCCAACTATAAACAATGAAATGACTCCTAACAATACCAAATGTAAATAAGCTACTACTATAGAACGGAATCCAAATGCCCATTGTCCTAACGCCGGAATAGTAGATCCTACCTGCAGACTCAGCTTGACTGTTAATGCCATTGCGCTAAAAAAGAGAGTCCATCTTCCCGCTGCAGACATTTGATTAAAAATATCCTTTTTATGTTGTATCAGCATCTTTATCAAAACACACCATGCCACCACTTGTGCAACAGATGCTATTACTACAATTATATACAACCAGAACGGCAAAGACATCCATAATGTTGACAACAGATATGCCGGTATACACGAACCTGTAAACAACCAGAAAATAATTTTAAGTTTTTTGTCCTGTATTACGGTTGATGGAAACAAGGAATATAAAAAACCTGCACACGTGAAGAAGAACCAGCCATTATACTGAAAATGTAAATAAAAATAAACAGCGGCTAAATACCAGTTCAGGTGCGCCATTTTATGAGCCATCATATATGCAAGTGCAAATGTACCCAACGATGAAAAGACAGCAAATAACAACGCTGCCTTGAACCAATAATGTACTGCTGAGGATACTTTAAGATTATTCAGGTCTTTCCAAAACTTTATTGAAAAAAAATAGGATACAAACACAGAAAATGTAGAAAATGTTATTGAATATAACCCATATCCTTGTATTGGAAATGCAATCAGCATACCATATGCTGTTAATAAATTAGACACTAATATTTTTTTGTACGGCAAAAATTTATTTTCATTCGTTTCTTTGGAAAGATAAGCAACCATTAACACCATAAGTGTTTGCGAAATCCAGCCGGCAAAAGCAAAATGTGAATGACCATGCAATAAAAATTTCTGATCAATAAATGGAAGTGAAAATAAGATTTTGTATCTCAATATTATTCCAATAAAAGCAACCAGCAGTAAATTGAAGAAAGAAAACCGGAGGTATCGTTTTATAATTATAGCAACGTCCATCTGCAATAGGTAAATTACATATTACAAATGTAAATAACTATATAGCTATGCTTTTATGACTGAAATCATTTTTTAATAAAAAGACTTTACCTTTCTCGATACACAATTTCCCAGATTTACTCAGTTTTTTTATCACACGGATAACTGTTTCTACTCTTAAGCCTGTCATACCTGCTAACTGTTGACGTGTTAAATTTATTCTGAAAGATGATTGGTTTGCATTAAGGTTCTTTTCTCTTAAATAATTCATCAGTGTTATAATTCGCTGCTCCGGATTGTGACAGGCAATTTCTTTCAGCAAAAGAAATTTGTAACGTATACGTTGTGCAAGTAACTTACTAAAACTTAATAATATCTCAGCATCTTCTTTTAATAACAATTGAAAAGTGCTTTTAGGCAATTGTAAAATAACAATATCAGTTTCTGCCAAAGCACTTGCAGCATAAGGCTCCCCATCAAATAAGGGCAATTCTCCAAAACATTCTCCGGGTTCTACAATAGATTGTATAAATATCTTTCCTTCATCATCAAAGTTAAGCCAGCTTACTTTCCCTTGCACTAACTGAAAATAAAAGCTACACTTGCCACCTTCATGAAAAATAAATTCATTCTTTTTTATTCTCCTGTAAACTGCTCCGCGTGCAAGGAGTATGTCTTCATCTATCATTTCCATAGCAGGTAATTTTATAATAATTAAAATTAAACAAACAAGCCATCCTTTTACATGATATTCTGCAAAGCGAAACATGATATAAATCATATTTAAATACATTAAAATACTGTGAGATATGACTACAGTCATAAATGATTGCATTCGTTCGTACTAACATTGTACAAGAAAAAAATTAAGTATGAAAAAGATTATTTTTATCGTATCCATCGCACTAATAATAGTAATTATTAATGCATGCAATTCAAATCCTAAGAAAGATGATTTCTCTACAAATGAAGAAAGCACCGAAACTACAGAAACACCTTCTGCCACAGAAAACGGAAATCCTTCTTATGACCCTAACAGGGGTGAAGGAAAATTCACCAAAGTAGAACTTGGTGCAACATTAGATGCCGCAATGGCGACATCCGGTGAGAAAGTATTCGGTGTAAAATGTTCTTCTTGCCATAAACTAACAGAAGAAAAATTAGTTGGCCCTGGTTGGAAAGGTGTAACATCAAGACATACACCAGAGTGGATTATGAATTTTATTACCAATACGGATGCGATGATAGACAAAGACCCTGCAGCACAGGCACAATTGGAAATATGCTTAGTGCGTATGCCCAATCAAAGCCTTTCTGATGATGAAGCAAGACAATTACTGGAATTTATGCGCAAAAATGACGGCGTAAAATAGAAAATTGAATATTCAGTCAAATCAAAATGAAAATAGAAATGAAAAAAAGAATCTCACAGGCATTAGTTGTCATAGTTACAGCTATGTTTATCTTCAGTTCCTGCAAACCTAAGGATGCCGGTAGTGCAGTAAGTGGCGATGCCGCTAAAAAAGCATATGTTGCGCCCGGCAAATATGATGAATTCTACAACTTTGTCAGTGGCGGTTTTAGCGGACAAATGTCTGTGTATGGTTTGCCTTCCGGCAGATTATTAAGAGTAATTCCTGTTTTTTCTGTGGATCCTGAAAAAGGATGGGGATACAGCGAAGAGACTAAACCCATGTTAAACACTTCGCATGGTTTCGTACCCTGGGATGATTTACACCATACCGAATTATCTCAAACTAATGGTGAAATAAACGGTAAATGGGTATTTGCCAATGCGAATAACACACCTCGTTTAGCTCGAGTTGATTTAAAGACATTTCGTACAGTAGAAATTATTGAATTACCAAACAGTGGTGGTAATCACAGCTCTCCTTTCGGAACAGAAAACTCTGAGTATATTGTTGCAGGTACTCGTTTCAGTGTTCCTGCAGATAATGACAACGGTGATGTTCCTATTAGTTCTTATAAACAAAACTTCAAAGGGCATATTAGTTTTGTAAGCGTTAATCCGGAAAGTGGTGCTATGGACATTGCATTTCAGATTAAAACACCTGGTGTCAATTTTGACCTGGCGCGCTGCGGTCGTGCTAAATCACATGGCTGGTTTTTCTTTTCTTGTTATAATACCGAGCAGGCAAATACATTGTTAGAAGTAAATGCTTCACAAAAAGACAAAGACTTTATCATGGCAGTGAACTGGAAAAAAGCGGAAGAGTATCTGAAAGCAGGTAAAGGAACCAAAGTACCTGTAAAATATGCTCATAATGTTTACAGCGACGAAACGCATTCTGCAACGTCTGCCATTAAAACTGAAGTTACTGTATTGGATGCTTCTGTTTTGAAAGACATCTGTTATTTTATTCCATGTCCAAAATCACCACATGGCTGTGATGTTGACCCAACTGGTGAATATATTGTTGGTTCAGGAAAATTAGCTGCTTTAATACCTGTATTCAGTTTTGATAAATTACAAAAAGCAATTGCTGATAAAGCATTTGACGGGGATTATCAGGGAATTCCTGTTATAAAATATGAAGCCGCTCTTTATGGTGAAGTTAAAAAACCGGGTCTCGGTCCTTTGCATACTGAATTTGACGGAAAAGGAAATGCCTATACTTCTTTCTTCGTTTCATCAGAAGTAGTAAAATGGAATATCAAAGATTTAAAAGTGGTGGACAGAGTACCAACATTTTATTCTGTCGGACACTTATGTATTCCCGGTGGTAATACGAGAAAACCATATCCAAAATATTTAATCGCATACAACAAAATCACAAAAGACAGATACCTGCCAACTGGTCCTGAGTTGGCACAAAGTGCACAGTTGTACGATATCAGTGGTGATAAAATGCAGTTAATTTTGGATTTCCCTACTATTGGTGAACCTCATTATGCACAGGCAGCTCCGGCAGACTTGATTACTAAAAATCAAATCAAAATATTTAAGATTGACGATAATAAAAATCCTTATGTAACAAAAGGCGAAGGTGAGTCTAAGGTGGTACGTCAGGGTAATAAAGTGCATGTATATATGACTTCTATACGTTCACATTTTGCACCGGATAATATTGAAGGCATAAAATTAGGTGACGAAGTTTATTTTCATGTTACCAATCTAGAGCAAGACTGGGACGTACCACATGGCTTTGCCATCAAAGGTGCCAATAATGCTGAATTACTGATTATGCCTGGTGAAACTCAAACCTTAAAATGGGTTCCGGACAAAGTTGGCATGTTCCCAATGTATTGTACTGACTTTTGTAGTGCCCTGCATCAGGAAATGCAAGGATATGTTAGAGTATCTCCTGCAGGCAGCAACGTTCCGCTGACTTTCCACGTTGGAAAATCAGAACCGGTGCCTGCTGTAAAATAATATTCTATAGTATACTTAACAGGAGCAGCGAGGTTAAATATTTCTCTGCTCCTTTTATTTTCATACATAAAACACATATTATGAATCTGACAAACGAACAAAGAATATCTAATGGATCAAAAGTCTTATTATTTATTTCTTCTATTTTACTGGCTATATCTATTTTTGTTCCGCTTTGGAGAATCGATTTAGATGCACCTCAATATCCGGAAGGCTTAATGCTACTGATTTACACTTATAAATTAGGCGGAAATGTAGATATCATAAACGGCTTGAATCATTACATAGGTATGAAAACCTTACATACTGAAGATTTTATAGAGTTTACTGTATTACCTTATATTATTGGTGCCTTTGCATTACTATTTTTAGTAGCCGGTATTATTGCGCGAAAGAAAATGGTCTATATAGTCTTCGCTGCTTTTGCACTATTTGGAATCTTAGCCATGGCAGATTTCTGGAGATGGGAATATAATTACGGTCATAACCTCGACCCAAACGCAGCGATTATTGTACCCGGTATGGCCTATCAGCCACCGCTTATCGGCTTCAAACAATTACTTAATTTTGGTGCTTTTTCAATTCCTTCGTATGGCGGCTGGTTGTTTATAGCATGCGGAATTTTATTATTAATTGCAGTTATTATTGAAACAGGTGTTTTGCATAAATTCAGAAAAAACAAAAGCATAACATTAATTATACTACTCTTTTCAGTTATGATTGATACTTCTTGTGTAAATAAAGAGCCACAACCTATCAGATTAAATATGGACAATTGTGACTATTGTAAAATGACAATTTCTGATGGGCGATTCGGTGCAGAAGTGATAACACAAAAAGGACGAGTTTATAAATTTGATGATATCTCCTGCATGCATAATTATATTACAGAAAATAACACTATAAAATATAGTGCAAAATATATTTCTGATTTCTCAAATCCTTCTCAATTTATTCCTGCAGAAAAAGCATTATATGTTATGCATGATGAAATAAAAAGCCCCATGGGTGGAAATACTGCAGCATTCTCCGATAAGAAACAAGCAGAAAGTTACGCGCAAGAAGTATCATCAAGTGTCATTGATTGGACCATGTTAAATCTATAAGTTGAAACATTTGGTATATATTATTCTTTTTCTTTTTACATCTTATGTTGTACACGGAAAAACAATTACCATTGGTAAAAAACAACAATATATAAGCATTACAGAAGCAATAAAAAACTCATCGGATGGTGATACACTTGAAGTATTAAAAGGAATTTATAAAGAAGGCAATTTAGTAGTCAATAAATCACTGACGCTTATTGGTAAAGATTATCCTGTTTTAGATGGCCAGAAAAAATATGAAGTGTTGTCAGTTAAGGCAAATTATGTAACCATAGATGGGTTTTTAGTTCAACATTCCGGCGTGGCAACATTGGATGATCCGGGAGGCATAAAAGTTTATAACAGCCATCATGTTGTTATTCAGAATAATATTTTAGAAGATAATTTTTTTGGAATCTACATTCAATATGGCAAATACTGTACTATAAAAAATAATAAAATAAAAGCATACGGTATTGAAGAACAGCAAATCGGGAATGGCATTCATTGCTGGAAATGTGATAGCTTATTAATCATAGGCAATACAATTACAGGTCATCGCGACGGTATCTATTTTGAATTTGTAACAGGCTCTACCATTTGGCGTAATATTTCTAATGCTAATATTCGTTATGGCTTACACTTTATGTTTTCAAATGATGATGCCTACATTTGCAATGTTTTTAAAAATAACGGTGCCGGCGTGGCTGTTATGTTTACAAAACGTGTGAAAATGTTTCACAATTATTTTTATGAAAACTGGGGTGACGCCGCCTACGGCTTGTTATTAAAAGAAATTTCTGACAGTTATATTATTGGTAATCATTTTGAGAATAATACTTCAGGAATTTATATGGAAGGTACAAGCAGAATTATTGCCGAAAAAAATATTCTCAAACAAAATGGTTGGGGTATGAAAATACAGGCGAGCTGTATGGATAATGAAATACGAAACAATAATTTTCTTGGAAACACCTTTGATATAAGTACGAATGGAACTTTAGTGTTAAACACCTTCAATACAAACTACTGGGATAAATACGAAGGGTATGATTTGAATAAAGATAATATCGGCGATTTTCCTTATCATCCGTTGAGTTTATTTTCGGTTATTGTAGAAGTAAATCCACCTGCTATGTTATTATTTCGCAGTTTTATGGTTTCGCTGCTAGATAAATCCGAAAAGATAATTCCAAGTCTTACACCCGATAATTTTATTGATAATACACCTCTAATGCATCCTCTTTCATTATGATAACGATTCAAAATATCTCTAAACGATTCCATAAACTTGAAGTGTTGAAAGACATAGAATTGGAATGTAATAAAGGTGAATGTATTGCTTTGATAGGTCCGAATGGATGCGGAAAAACAACGCTCATAAAATCTATCTTAGGCATGGTTATTCCGGACAGCGGCACCATCAAAGTAAATACAGAAAATATAGCAACTAGTTTTACTTATCGCAAACACATAGGTTATATGCCTCAAATTGGTCGTTATCCCCAAAACATGACTATCGGGCAGATTTTTGAGATGATGAAAGAAATAAGGCAGACTGAAGGTTTTCTGGATGAAGAGTTAATCCATGAATTTGAATTGCAACCTCTTTTTGAAAAACCAATGAGTACACTCTCAGGCGGAACGACACAAAAAGTTAGTGCCGCTTTAGCATTTCTGTTTAATCCTGATATTTTGATTTTAGATGAACCAACAGCCGGACTCGACCCACTTGCTTCTGAAATCCTAAAAGAAAAAATCATTAAAGAAAAAAACAAAGGTAAACTCATTCTGATTACTTCTCATCTATTAAGTGAACTGGATGATTTAATTACACAATTAATTTTCATGCAGGAAGGAAGAATTGAGTTTCATCAAAACGTAGAAGCATTAAAAAGCAGCACCGGTGAACAAAAGATATCAAAAGCAATCGCTTTTATTTTGAAAAATAAAATAGGTAATAAAGATTTACCTACTGAAAAAAAGACAACAATAAAACACAATATACAATGAACCGAATAATAAAATATATTATCATTGACATTTTAAAAAACAAAATAGTACTCGCCTATACCATAATGCTTGCGGTACTTTCCTGGAGTGCCTTTGGGCTGGAAGACAACAGTACTAAAGGATTGCTAACATTGTTAAATATTATCTTACTTACAATACCACTGGTTGCCATTCTTTTTACAACAGTTTATATCTATAACAGTGCTGAATTTATTGAACTTCTCTTAAGCCAGCCGATTGCAAGAAAAAAAATTTGGTTGAGTCTTTTTATCGGATTATCTACATCTTTTATTGTCTCATTTATTATAGGAACAGGAATTCCTTTATTAATTTATGCACCATTCAGCACTGGCAGTATGATGATATTATTAGGCGTTATCATATCTGTTGTATTTGTTTCCATCGCATTTTTGAGCTCTATTCTTACTCGAGACAAAGCTAAAGGAATAGGAGTTTCCATCATGTTATGGTTATACTTTGCGTTATTATTTGATGGCATTGTATTATTCCTTTTATTTCAGTTTTCCGATTATCCAATTGAAAAAATTATGGTAGTTATTACTGCCTTAAGCCCTGTTGATTTAGCCAGGATTTTAATCTTATTACATTTAGATGTTTCCGCTATGATGGGGTACACAGGTGCAATATTTAAAGATTTCTTTGGCACAAGAATCGGACTGACCATCAGTTTATTTTTATTGTGCATCTGGTTTGTAATTCCATTTTGGATTTCTTTAATAAGGTTCAGGAGAAAAGATTTATAAATAATTATTCACAGTTCGTTCTTTTAAAGCATTCATAGTTTTTAATAAAAATACGACAAATGAAAAAGGACATAAAAAACAGAAACGACATAGAAAGACTCGTAGATACTTTTTATGTCAAAGTAAAAGAAGACAAATCTTTAAATTATTTTTTTACCGAGGTAGCACACGTAAACTGGGAGAAGCATTTGCAGGTTATGTATAATTTTTGGGAAAACATTTTATTCTTTTCAGGAAATTACAAAGGCAATCCAATGCATCTACATCATCACCTAAGCGAAATTACCAATATTGAAAGAAAACATTTCCAACGCTGGGATAAAATATTTTCAAGTACAGTAAATGAGCTATTTAAAGGTGAAAAAGCTGAACTCATTAAAAAGAGGGCTTCAAATATTTCAAGCATTATACAAAAAAACATTTTTTTAAAAAAATAAATATTATTCACCACCCCACTAAAAAATTTATATGAATATCAAATCAAAAATAGGAGAAATTGTAGTGGAAGACTACAGAACGGCAAGTGTATTTAAAAAATACAAAATAGATTTCTGCTGTAATGGCGGCAGAAGCCTTGAGGAAGCTTGTGCTATTAGAAATATGGATGCAACAAAACTACTGGAAGAATTACAATCTGTTAATAAAACGGCTACATCCGAAACTATCGATTTTAACTCCTGGGACTTGGATTTACTGATTGATTATATTGAAAAAAAACATCATCGCTATGTGAATGAAAATATACCGGTAATATTACAATACTTAGATAAATTATGTAAAGTTCATGGTGCACAGTATCCTGAACTATTTACTATCCACAACGAATTTCAGGAATGTGCCGGTGCCTTGACTGCACATATGAAGAAAGAAGAATTGATTTTATTTCCTTTCATCAAAAAAATGGTAAAATCAACACTGCAGTATCAGGGATTAGATTCACCCGCATTTACAACTGTAGAAAATCCGATACAAATGATGTTGCATGAACACAATACGGAAGGTGAACGATTTAGAAGAATAGCAGCAGCAAGCAATAATTATACACCTCCGGCAGATGCCTGTAACACGTACAAAGTAGCATTCAATTTATTAAAAGCATTTGAAGAAGATTTGCATAATCACATTCATTTAGAAAATAATATTCTGTTCCCAAAAGCGCTGAAATTAGAAACAGTTTTGTTTGTTAATATGGCTTAATCTAAATAACAATTTCAGGGATATTTTTTAAAAAATCATGTCAATTACTTAATTATGAATGGCGGAGAAATCATAGCAACGGTCTTAAAAAATCACGGAGTAAAATTTTTATTTACACTTTGTGGCGGTCATATCTCTCCTATTTTTGTCAGTGCACAAAAAAATGGTATTCGTGTAATAGACACAAGGCACGAAGTAAATGCAGTATTCGCTGCAGATGCAGTGGCTCGTCTAACCGGAGTTCCCGGTGTAGCTGCAGTTACAGCAGGTCCGGGTTTAACCAATACCATAACAGCCGTTAAAAATGCATATATGGCACAATCACCACTTATAGTTTTAGGTGGCGGTGCTGCGACTATTTTAAAAGGAAGAGGCTCTTTGCAAGATATCGATCAAATGAGCTTAATGAAACCAGTAGTTAAATGGACAGCCAGAATAAAAAAAGTAAAGGAGATTGCTCCAACATTAGAACGTGCTTTTGCAATAACACAGGAAGGCATTCCGGGACCTGTCTTTATTGAATGTCCGATTGACACTTTATATCATGAAGAACTAGTAAGAGAATGGTACGGTGCTAAAAGCAAAGATGTTCCACCAAGAAATATGCAGGAACGAATAATTCAATGGTACATCAATCTGCATGCAAAGAAAATATTTGAAGGAAAAGAAGAAATAAAATTCCATTCACCACAACCATTTACAATTCCAACTCACCAATCGT
>DAORIK010000077.1:0-13339 GCA_035438465.1 Chitinophagales bacterium
TATTCATTCCTTGAATTTTACCACACACCGCTTTATGGAGACATGGAAGGTGGTATTGTACCTGCAAAAGACGTTCAGGAAATATTTAATGACCCGACAGGAATAAAAGCAATTATTACAAATAAAGAGCATGTAAATCCTAATCGTTTTTTTTCGCATTTCCTTTTTATGGAATATTTCAGAAAGGTTCCAATGCTGCTTCAATATTTCTTTGAACCCATCACATCTGTTTATCTTTCATGTGCAATAGCAAAAATACTTGTCCAGTTTTTTTTAATTTACTTATTAACGACAACTATTACTAATGAAAAAAATATCTTAAATCTTAAATTTCTACTAGTAGCGGCTTTGATTTCACCCTTATTTCAAACCCATGGATATTGGAGCAGAATGGGAATAATTGACATCTCAACGGCTTATACTTTTTTTTATGCAGTACCTCTGTTGTTTTTACTATTATTCATAAAACCTGTTTATCAAAAACTATACAACCTTGACAATAAACCTTTTGGTAAAAAATTATACTATCTAATTCCTTTAGTTTTTATTTTACCATTAAGTGGTCCTCTTATCCCCGGTGTTATTTTAATATTTTCTGCTCTGCTCTTCACTCATTACATCATTGATTTTAGAAAACATAGTAATCATAGTGCTGATGCGATTCATTTGTTTTTTAAAGAAATCCCTAAGGATGTATTATTTATAGTTTTATCAGTTAGTCTTGTGAGTTTATACGCACTCTTCCTCAAATTTTATGATTCAAATTACGATGCAGCATCAATTCCATTAATTGAACGTTATTTGAAATTGCCGGTTGGTCTGTATTCTCAAATTACACATTCATTTGGAATCCCGTTAATGTTGGCAATAATTGGTATTAACCTGGTAATAATCCATAAAAAATTTAAAACCAATGAGGCAGAAAAAATAATAAGGACTGTAAAATGGATAGGATTATTTTCGGCAATCTATATATTCCTATTGCCTTTAGGTGGCTACCGACCTTACAGACCCAATATTATACGATATGATACATTTATGCCGGTAACCATTTGTTTGTTTTTTGTTTTGGGTGCCACAACCTATTTTTTATACGGAAAAATGAAATCTAAAAAGTACTGGATTTTTATTATTACATCCATGCTCATTTACACTTTCGCAGACATTTCAAAATTGGACGAAAACAATTGTGAAATACAAGCATTAAAGAATATTGCTAATTCACCGGAGAAAGTGGTTGAGTTACCGAACGATTGCAATGTTATGTCGTGGGATAAAATAACAGATTATAAAGACTCAGAATTAAAATCAGAATTATTGTTATTTTGGAATATAACCAATGAAAAAAAATTATTTTATCAAAAAGACAACCGTTAACACAGTATATAATAAATTATGCTGGTGGAATTAAGTTATTAGATATGTTGCCGGCCGGCTACAATGCGCACTACGTTAATTCACTCTTAGATGCATTGGGAACAGTCTGTATTACTTTCCAATATTTGTCTGATAATTTAACTATTTTAGAAACTTCGGAATTTTTACAAATGGAACTAACATACTCCAAAAAATGTTTATCTTTAATTCAAGTAAAAAATAACCATTTAAAACCAATTTATGAAAAAGTCAATTTATCTGTTGCTGCTACTGGCCGGCACCCTTCTATTACCAAGTTGTTCTTATAATACCTTAGTCTCTTACGACGAAGCAGTCAAAAAAGCCTGGGCAGATGTGGAAGCATCGTATCAGCGCAGAAACGATTTAATCGGCAACTTAGTGGAAACGGTAAAAGGTGAAGCTAAATTTGAAAAAGAAACCTTGACCGCTGTTGTGGAAGCTCGAGCAAAAGCCACTTCCATTCAGCTAAAAGCGGACGACATTACTCCCGAGAATATGGCGAAATTTCAGGAAGCGCAAAGCCAGCTTTCCGGTGCTTTGTCACGCTTACTGGCAGTAGCGGAAGCTTATCCGAACCTGAAAGCAACAGAAGCCTTTCAAAGTTTGATGAATGAACTGGAAAGAACAGAAAACCGTATCAATATTGCCCGCAGAGACTATAACGAAGCGGTACAAATATATAACACTAAAGTGCGCTCATTTCCATCCAATATCACTGCGGGTTTGTTTAAGTTTAAACAACGCGAGCCGTTTAAAGCAGATCCGGGTTCTGAGAAAGCACCAAAAGTACAATTCTAATGGCATCCGCGAAAAATTTTCTGAGCGATACGGAAAAAGATGCGGTAGTATCTGCTATACGTGCAGCAGAAGCGACAACGTCGGGTGAAATCCGTATACATATTGATGATCGCTGTGATGAAGAAGTGCTGGACAGAGCTGTAAAAGTTTTTCATCATCTCAGAATGGATAAAACCGTTTTCAGAAATGGCGTACTGATTTATATTGCTGTACGAGACAGGCAATTTGCTGTTATCGGCGATGAAGCCATTCACAAAAAAGTGGATGATGATTTCTGGAAAGATATATCACATCAACTGCACAACAGTTTCAAAAACGAACAGGCATTTCAGGGAATACTGAATGCTATTGAAACGATTGGTAAAACCTTATCCACGTACTTTCCAGACATCGATAAATTAGACAAAAACGAATTACCGGATGACATCTCTTATGAATAAAATACTGTTCGCCATATTTTTGTCACTGCAATTTCTTGCAGGCGCACAGGTATTGGATAAAGATGGCATTCCGCAGGCACCCAGTCCCCCGAGATTAGTGAATGACTTTGCTGAATTAATCAGCATGGACAACAAAGAAAAACTAGAAGAAAAACTGGTTGCGTTTAATGATTCCACGTCTACTCAGATTTGTGTGGTCACTGTAAATAATATTGGTGATTACAGCATAGAAGATTACGCAGTGCGCTTAGGCAGAAGTTGGGGCATCGGACAAAAAGATAAAAACAACGGCATTCTTATTTTAATTTCCAAAGATGACCGGAAAGTAGATATTGAAATCGGCTACGGGCTGGAAGCTTATGTAACCGACTACGACAGCAAAGATATTATCGATAATATTATTGTACCTGCGTTTAAGCAAAGTAATTATTATGAAGGCATTGATGAAGCCACGAACAGATTAATTGCACAACTGCAGGGTACATTCGTTGCAGGCAGTTCTTCTGCCGATGATATTCCATTATGGGTTTGGATATTAATAATCTGCATTGTGCTGTTTATTTTATATATTATCTTCAGCGGCAAATCTACGGTATCTATTGGCGGCGGCGGGTGGACATGGTCGGGTGGCGGTGGCGGAAGTTCTTGGAGCAGCGGCGGAAGCAGCAGTTTTGGCGGTTTTGGAGGTGGGAGCTTCGGCGGTGGCGGAAGTTCAGGCAGTTGGTAAAATACTATTTTACATCAAAAACTATTTCAAGAAAACCGTAGAGTTATATACTTCATGTTCAGCAACTGTAAAACATATCTCTTTTTCATTCTCATTTTCTTCAGTATTCATCTCTTCGGATATGAATTAGACTCCAATGGCATTGTAAAACCAACAACACCGCCACATCTTGTAAATGATTTTGCGGGCTTACTGACTGCAGAACAGGTAACTAGTTTAGAAAATGAATTGGTTGCCTACAACGATTCCACCACTACACAAATAGCGATTGTCATTATTGATTCGTTAAACGGAATGCCTATCTCTGATTATGCGCTGCAACTGGGAAGAACCTGGGGAATTGGACAAAAAGGTAAAAACAACGGAGTCTTACTGTTGATTTCGAAAAACGACAGAGAAGTAGATATTGAAGTTGGTTACGGACTGGAAGCACATCTAACGGATTACGGATGCCGTGCAATTATCCAAAACAGCATTGTACCCAATTTTAAAGAAGGAAAATACTTTGAAGGAATACAAAGTGCGACCTTTTCTATCAAATACTTTCTGGAAAACTATACCGCCACTTCCACCTATTCTTATCCATCTTATCTTCCAAATAAATCATTTTTTGTGGAGTATGGCTATCTGGTTGCTTTATTTATTTTACTGGTTATTCCTTTTATTTTAGGAATGATTTTCGGATGGAGTGGTGGTTCCTCAACATACAGCAGCAGCGGCTGGACATCTAATTCGAGCAGTAATTACTCGAGTACTTCCAGTTACTCAAGCTCCAGTTCGAGCAGCAGTTCAGGCAGCAGTTTCAGCGGTTTCGGCGGCGGTAGCTTTGGCGGCGGTGGTTCCAGCGGAAAGTGGTAAGGTTTTTGATAATAACATTATGTAAAAAATGCTTAAAAAAAATAATAGTTGATGGCTATTGAATATTTTTGTTCAAAATAAAACTCATGCAAAAAATAATTATCCTGCTGTTGTCTGTATTAATTTTTACCGCTTGTGAAAGTGATAAAAAAACGATTGAATTTAAGAAAATGGCAAACCTTGATTTAGGAAACTTGTCTAAAGGAAATGCGACTATCAAAGCAACGGCTGTTTTTATGAATCTTTCGGAAGAAGAATATAACTTAAAAGATATGGTGCTGGATTTCACCATTGACGGAAAAGATGTAGGAACTATCGTTACCAAAACGGATAAAATCATCAAACCAAAATCTGAATTCTCTATTCCGGTGCAATATTCCTACGAAACCTCTTCATTTGTGGAAGAAGGACATGAGCCTTCAAGTACCTATGCTGTGCAACTTCTTGGCGATTTAACGCTGAAAAACTCCAAAGGAGAAGAAGTAACCGCAGCAGTAAAGTACGCAACAACCTATGAATATCTTACCAAAAAAGAAATCCGTTTGGATAAACGTGAAGAACGCAAAAAACGCAGACAGGAAAAGAAAGCGGCAAAAAATAACTAATATATGAGGTATATCTTAGCTATCTTTTTTCTGCTTTTTTCATTTAGCATTTCCAATGCTGAAGACAATAAAGAACCCTATCTGGTGAAAACAAAAGGGTTTCATGTCAGCGACTTTTCATTAAAACAAATAGGTCTGGGCATAACTGCCGTTATCTATAATCCGTATAAGGCAAAAGTTACTATAGACGAGATTCTGATTGATGTTTTCATCGGTGAGAAAAAACTGGGTACTATTTTGGAAGCAGCAGATGTAGTGAAAATAAAAAAAGAAAGCGCTTTTGATTTACCATTAAAAATAAACGTAAAAACAAGCTCAACTGTCACCAAATTCTTTACAGAAGGTTCCAAGATGGTATTAATGGGTAAAAAGATAAGAGTGGATTTTAAAGGTTATGTAAAAGTAAAAGCACTCGGATTTATTCCTATCAAAGTAAAGATAGATCAGTACGAGTATTTCACTTTAAAAGATATTTTAAACTCCGGTCCGGATAAGCCTGAAAAAATTGAAACAAAAGATCCGCAGTTAACTAAACCTAAATAAATCAATTTTCATTGTAACTTAGCGAGGATGAATAGCACATCCGTCACTTCGGGATTCTTCAAAAATTTTTCCCTGCTCTTTACAGGGTTGATAGTGGTACAAATTATCAACTTCGTATTTTCATTAATACTTCCAAAATTCTTTTTACCGGCAGCATTTGCTGAGTTTGGTATTTTTACATCTGTTGTATTTATACTTATTGAAATCGTCAATGCAAAATTAGATGTTGTGGTAATGCTTACACAACATGAAGAGGAAACCAAAAGAGTGATGAATGCGGCATTTACCATTGCCGTCATCGTTTTTTTTATTTTATTGCTGGGTGAATTTTTATTTCTGTTTTTTGTCCCAACAATTTATCTGCTGGTTCCGTTCTGCGTTTTACTGTACGGCATACATCAGCCTGTTTTAGTGTATCTCAATAAACTGGAAAAATATTCCGCTATAAATTTATTCCGCATCCTGCAAGTATTGACCACTTGCGCAGTAACATTACTCTTAGCCTTACAAAAGACAGAACATGCACTCATATTTGGATTTCTGGCAGGGTTAGCAGTGGCAACTGTATTTGTTTTAAAATTTGCATCGCCTAAATTAGATTTGGATGCCGCCAAAGAAGTGTGGAATCAATACGACCAGTTCCCAAAATATGGTACATGGTCTTCCTTATTGAATAATATATCACGCAACAGTGTTCCTATCCTGTTGTCTAATTTTTTCTCACAACAATTAGTCGGATTTTATTCATACACCACACGTTTGCTGAATGCGCCTACAGGCATGTACACTTCCGCATTGGGACAAGTGTACTTTAAGAAAGCAAGTGAACAGGATGACGAAACATTGAAAAAGTCAACAGAAAAAGTAATTCAGTTTACTTTTTTAATTTCAGTTCTGCCTACATTATTTATTTTAATCTTTGGAAAAGAATTATTTTATGCGTTGTTCAGCGGTGCATGGCTGGAAGCCGGGAAGATTGCGCAATACCTTATTTTATGGTATTTCCTGGGAGTTATCGCCTCTCCTGTTTCCTGTTTATTAGATATAAAAAATAAACTGAAATTTGAATTCAGCTTTAATTTGTCTTTATTTCTGTTACGAATTATTGCACTGCTGATTGGCGGATTTTTGCATGATTTTTATTTAGCCATTCTGTTATTTTCTTTAAGTGGAATTGTATTGAATGTTTATTTACTATACTATATCCGCTACCACATCTTAAAAAATGACTGAAGTAAAATTGACATATAATTTAGTGCATCAATGGCATTCTAAAAACAACATTTCCGTTATCGGCAAAGCATTCTTAGATAAAATCTTATTAAAGGGAAATACACTCATTAAATACTTTGAAGAAGTTAATACTGAAATCTCATTTGCTGATAAATTAAAGAATATAGGTGGTCATTTTGCCGTAGTTCTTGAAACACAAGATTATTTCTTCATTTCAGTTGATACGATAAGAACCGTTCCGTTATTTATCAGAAAAGAGAATAATGAAATTTTGATTGCTGATACTATTGAATTTTCCGGTAACTGGAATACAACAGAAGCAGAAAACCTTAAAAAAGTTTATTGCACATTAGAAAATAATACATTGCTAAAAAATTGGCAGCAATTGCAGGCCGGAGAATATGGTGTGATTCATAAAAAAAGTTTGTCTATTGACATAAGATCTTATTATCGTCATCAAAAAAGCAAATACATTAATGATGATATACAAAAACAGTGCACGCATCTTGAAAGAAGCATGATTGAAAAAATCATAACTTATGCTGACAACAGAACTATTTTAATTCCACTCTCCGGCGGGTATGATTCCCGGTATTTACTGGCCTTATTAAAAGAAAATAATTATCCGGACATTGAATGCTTTACTTATGGAAGAAAAGATAGCTATGAAGTTTTGATTGCAAAAAATGTATGTGCAAAGCTGAATGTAAAATGGCACTTTATTGAATATACGGATGCATTATTGCAATTGTTCTTTAGTTCAGCATGGAATGAGTATTCGGACTTAAATCATCATTTTTCATCACTACCACATGAACAGGATTTTTTTGCTTTACACTACTTGAACGAAAATAATTTGCTCCCGAAAAATGCAGTTGTAATGAATGGCTTTTGCCAGGATATTCACGCGGGCAGCTTTATAGAGCCAGTTAAAAACTTTGATTTACAAAAATTCATCTTTCAGAAATATCAATTGAAACCTGATTTAGCTGCCTATGAGAATTCATGGAATGGTTATCAGGAATGGCTGGTTAGAAATCGCTTATCAAAGTTTATTATTAATGCTGTTCGTGCGTATGAATTTTATGGATTGGATTTTTATTTACCTTTCTGGAATACTGACTGGATAAATTTTTGGTATGCATTGCCTGTAACTCAACGTTTAAATCAACAATTCTACCGGGAATACTTATTTAATACTATTTTCAAAAAGTATAAAGTAGATTTCAAGAAACCTTCGCACGACAGCGTCAATAAATTATACACGCTAAAAAAAATCAGTAAAGCCATATTACCGAAAAAAATTACAAAATTACTGGAATTTCAAAATAGTAAAGACACCTCAAAAGATGCAAACAATACATTATTTCTGTATGAGGAGATATATAAACAACTGAAAGAGAAACCTGCAGAAAAAGATTTTAGAATAAATAACATTCATGCTCTATATTTTCTGGAAAAATTGAAAGAAAATCATCAACTTTAGTAAAATATTTTATGAAATATCCATGAACTAAAAATCAACACAAAAAAAATGAATATATGGTTATTACCTGTCTGCAATTGGCAGGAATATTCACCATTCAAAACAATAAAAATATACACATGAAAAGAATCACATACATTACTGCTCCTTTTTTAATTCTTTGTTTAACATTAACCTACTGCAACAGAAAAGCAACAGCCGGCAGTACTGCTGAAAATACAACAGAAAAAACATCTATATTAGTTACCATGACAAAAAACGGCATCACCTTAACTGAATTATATTCTCCTGAAACATTTACGGATGCCACGCTCCTGCAATCTACTACTGCAGGCATGGAAGATTTAGATAAAAATATTTTCGGATTGAATTATACTACGACTAATTATGAATTAGGCAAACAAACATCGATGACCGATGTAAAAACCTGCGCGAATTCTGCGAAAGGACAACATATTCATTGCATAGTTGACAACGGTCCGTATACTGCAGTGTACGAAAATAATGCAAAAATTAATGCTTTGACGGATGGACAACATACAGTTTTATCTTTTCTCTCACGCTCCTATCATGAAAGTATTAAAAATAAGAATGCATACGCACTTTCTTCTGTCATTACCGGAATGTCGCGCTACACTGCCCGATATGCAGCACCCGATTTAACCAGTCCGATGTTGTTTTACAGCCGCCCGAAAGGTGAATATACGGGTCCTGAAACAGATGCTGTATTGCTGGATTTTTATATTGTGAATTGTGAATTATCTAATGAAGGCTATAGGGTAAAAGCAGAAATAAACGGCACAGAATTTATGCTCAAAAAGTGGTGTGGTTATTTTATGGAAGGTTTGCCAATGGGTGAAAATACCGTAAAACTTACCTTGATTGATGCTAAAGGAAAACAAGTGGAAAGTCCTTATGCTGTTTCTGAACGGAAGTTTGTGTTGAAGAAATAATTTCTATTCAAAATATTTTAACGCCAATTCGTAGCTTTTTAAACCAAAGCCAACAATCACACCTTTTGAAACCGGTGAGATAAATGAGTGATGCCTGAATTCTTCTCTTGAAAATGTATTACTGATATGCACTTCTACCACAGGTGTCTTTATGGCACGAATGGCATCCGCAATTGCAATAGAAGTATGTGTATAACCTGCTGCATTTAATATGATTCCATCGTAAGAAAATCCAACTTCGTGTAATTTAGAAATCAACTCTCCTTCAATATTGCTCTGAAAATAAGAAATTTCCTGATTGGCATATTTCTTTTTCATTTCATCTAAAAAATTTTCAAAGGTTTCTGAACCATACACAGATGGTTCACGCTTGCCTAACAAATTTAAATTAGGTCCGTTTATGATGATGATTTTTTTCATACCTGTTTTATCATTCTGAATAATTCCGAAACTTCTGAAGAAGAATCTTTTCTTCAATTCCTTTTATAAAAGTACAAAAAGTATTTAACTTGCATATACATGACCAACTGGAAACATTATATAAAGAATTTTGAAGCCTATTTAAAGATAGAAAAATCGCTGTCACAAAATTCGGTAGATGCTTATCTGCACGATGTACAGCTGCTGCTGCAATATTTAGACATAGAAAAGAAATCAGTTAACCCTGATGATTTGAAATTGAAAGATTTAGAACATTTTATCGCCCATCTGCATGATTTAGGATTAAGCGACAGAAGTCAGGCGCGTATCATTTCAGGCCTAAAAGCATTTTATAAATACCTGATTACGGATGATTATATCAAAGAAGACCCAACGACTTTACTGGAAGGACCAAAACTTAGCAAAAAACTGCCCGATACTTTATCGTTTGAAGAAATTGAAAAACTAATTGGTGCATTGGATTTGAGTAAAAATGAAAACGTACGCAACAAAGCAATGCTTGAAACACTATACAGCAGTGGTTTGCGTGTTTCTGAATTAATTAACCTGCAAATCTCACACATTTATAAGGATGTGGAATTTATTCGTGTAATCGGAAAGGGAAATAAAGAACGGTTAGTGCCTATTGGCAACGAAGCATTAAAACACATAACTATCTATATGGAACACGTGCGCAATAAATTACCACAGTATCCGAAATTTTCTGACGTATTGTTTTTAAACAGAAATGGGAAACCTATTTCCCGTGTTATGGTATTTTTGGTAATAAAAGCACTTGCTGAAAAAATTTCGTTGAATAAAAGTATCTCACCGCATACTTTCCGACATTCATTTGCCACACATTTGATTGAAGGCGGTGCTGATTTACGGGCAGTGCAGCAAATGCTGGGACATTCGTCTATTACAACCACAGAAATTTATACACACTTAGACCAGCAATATTTAAAAGAATCATTGTCTTTGCATCATCCAAGGTTTAAGAAATTATAATTCATTTGTTTTTTCATGGAAATTTTTATATCTTATAAAACAGGTTAAAACAGCGTTTATGAATCCGTTTATCAGCAGAGTTATCATCAATACAGTTCTTCACAATAAGAATAAAAATAATTTACAAAAGAACCAGCATTATTCGGAACAGGATTTAAAGAAAGGGCTGAATGAATTAATTATTTCATCAAAAAGAATTATAAAAGATACGTTATTTATTGTAAGCGGAATTTTTGCTGCCGGCTTCGGACTCAGAGGATTTTTACTGCCCAATGATTTTATTGATGGCGGTGCGATGGGCATTTCCTTACTGATTTATGAATTGACTCAGATTCCATTGCCCTATTTGATTATACTTGTCAATATTCCCTTTATAATTTTAGGTATTCGGGTAATAAATAAAACATTTGCTGCAAAAACAATTTTATCTATTATCGGATTAGCCATTGTAGTTGCATTTATTCCGTTTCCGCAAATCACCAGCGATAAATTACTTATCTCCATTTTCGGCGGTTTTTTTCTCGGCACCGGCATTGGATTAGCTATCCGAGGTGGTTCTGTTATTGATGGCACGGAAGTATTAGCCATTTTTGTCAGCAGGAAATTAGGAAGTAGTATCGGCGACATTATTATGATTATTAATATCATTATTTTTTCATTCGCTGCTTATTTATTATCTATTGAAACAGCCATGTATGCAATGCTCACCTATTTGTCCGCTGCTAAAACGGTAGATTTTATTGTAGAAGGCTTTGAAGAATATATGGGCGTCACTATTGTATCGGATTATTCGGATGAAATACGAATTATGCTGAGAGATAATTTAAAACGTGGTTATACTGTTTACAAGCAAAAGAAAGGAAGCGGAAAGAAAGGAGAAAAAACTATAGAATCCGAGATTGTATATACTGTTATCACCAGACTGGAAATCGGGAAATTATACAGTGAACTGGAAAAAATTGATGCTGACGCTTTTATTATTACTCAAAGCGTAAAGAATATCAAAGGTGGATTGGTGAAAAAACGTCCTTTGGACGAGCATTAATTATTCACTCAGAAATTTCAATACATCTCTTTTAACTTCTAGTGGTTTTTCCAGCATCGGAACATGCCCGCAACTGTCATATACAACAAGACTGCTGTTTTTAATATCTGTATGAAACCTTTCAGCATATTTAGGATTCACGATTTTATCGTATTTACCCCAAACAATTAGTGTAGGACAAGCAACTTGTTTAATTAAGCTTTCATCTACGTATTTATCCGATGTTACCATATTGATTACCTGCTTCAAATTTCCTGCTCTGTTCCAGAAATCATTAAAGCGTTGTGCTCTTTCATCGGTCACTATCGATTTGTCGTAAAATATTCTGTACATGCCTCTTTTAGTCAGGAAAACAGGAAGCCCTTTTTGTAACAACAATTGTACAATCGGAGATTTAAAATAACGAGCGTTAGTCGCATTCTCTACAACTTCTTTCATATCATACCCTGCACTGTTAAATAATACCAGTTTTTTCACTTCCCGGGGGTGTTTTACTGCAAGATTCCAGCTCATTAAACCACCTAATGAATTTCCCATCACATAACAGGAATCCAGATGCAATGTGTCCAGCAAGAAAGTAAAATAATCATCATAGATTTTTGTGTAATCCGGATTTTCAACAGTTTGTTTTGGAAAATCAGACAACCCAAATCCCGGTAAATCGATACGAATAACACGATATTTGTCGTGTATTAAAGAATCCAGAATTAAAAAATCTCTGCCACTGCCGCCAAAGCCATGTATCATTAATATGGGAAATCCACTTCCACTTTCCGTATAATGTAATTCACATCCGTTCCAGTTAATAAACTTTGAATTGGGTAATGTGTATTTTTCTTTGACGTACTCCTTAGTCAATGTCAGGTCTTTCCTTCCGAAGGCTGCATATAGAAATAAAGCAAGGATTACAACAATAACAAACAGTATTATCTTCTTGTACATATAAAAAACTTTGATTCAGCCTAAGTTAGCACATTAGCTATAAAAAAAAGAGAAACCAAAATGATTTCTCTTTCCACTTAATAATTTGTTATTCTGTTACAGGATTAACCTGCTCAAATCCGTGATACTTTCCACCACATCTGCCCTGCATTTTTTGGCTGAATTTTTCCCTTTCTTCTGGTGTCATATTTGCATAACGTTCCTGCATTCTTTGCTGCCATCTGTATCGACCGCCAAATCGACCGCCTCCGCCACGTCCAAAACCTCCAAATAATATCTTAGATAGCAGCAGCAATCCAATTGTCTGATAAAATGTCAGGATAGGTCCGTGAAAGAGTAGCGGCACCAGCCAGTTCCACAAATACATCGTTCCAAACACAACAACATTAAAAAATAAAGTAATCATTAAAGCAATCTTCAATGCCCGTAAAAATTTAAATCTTCTGTTCATTTTTTTTAATTTTAATCGTTTATAAATTGTTCGTATACTGTTTTCAACCGTTCGCGCATATAAAGTACTGCATATCGTTTTCTCGAAATCACTGTTTTTACGGATGTATTCATTTCATCTGCTATCTGTTGCATACTTTTATCTTCGAGTTCGTGCATGACAAATGCATCACGCTGTTCTTTTGGCAATTCATCCAGTGCTTCTGCCACGACTTCCATAATTAAGTCATTCATCATCTTATCATCGGCGGAAGTAGTATTTGCTTTTAATATATCAGAAAGCAATAAAGGTTCGTCATTTTCATCTCCGACATGCATAGTATCTTCAAACGAATCCGGCTTCTTCTTTCTGTATAAATCGGTAATTTTATTTCTGGCTACCGTGAACATCCATGAAGCCAGTTGTTCTACGGGCTTCATTAGCCTGTAA
>DAORIK010000078.1:0-1317 GCA_035438465.1 Chitinophagales bacterium
AGGGAACAATCTTACAGTTGAATGGTACTTCAGATGCAGGACCGTTACCAATTTTACCTGGTATCACGTTCAACTGGACACCAAACGAATTGTTAGACCACGACAATATTCCTAATCCATTAGTTGACTTCACTGAATTACCAACACCAAATCCATACAGCTTAGTATTTACTATCTGGGATAAAAATGGTTGTACAGATAAAGACACTATCGTTATTACAGTTACTCCTTCATTAGACCTGATTATTCCGGATATTATTACACCTAACGGTGACGGATTGAATGATACATGGTTTATCGAACATATCGAGAACCTTAATAATGCGCAGATTCCATATACAATACAGATTTATGCTAGAGGTGGTGCGTTGTTATTCAGTTCATCAGCATACAGTAATGATAATGGATTTGATGGTACTTACAAAGGTAATAAGTTACCGGATGGTGCTTACTGGTTCGTAATTACGACACCAAGTAAAACATATAAAGGTGCAATCCACATTAAAAGATAATAGGAATGAAGCGAATTAATAATCTAAGTAAAATCATAACAATGAAAATACATAAAATCATCAGCTTAGTAGCCTTGTTAGTCGCAGGAATCCAATTGTCGGATGCACAACAGCTACCAGTTTTTAACAATTACTTCCTGAATCCGTTCTTCTATAACCCTGCGCGTGCAGGTTCGGATCCGGATGGCGGACGTATAAATCTGGGTTTTCAAAAACAACACGATAGAAATCCGGATGGACCTGTAACTGCTTATGGTTCATGGGATGGCAGAATCAAGTCAGGTAATATGGCGTTAGGTGTTACTATCTTTCACGACAGAACAACACCACAATGGCAGAATACCGGCGGAAGTTTAGCGTATGCTTATCATATTCCTTTGACAAAAGATAAAGCACATGTTCTTGCAATTGGTTTGCAGGCAGGTGTGAACTCTTTAGGATTAGGTGGCTTTACAGCTAAAGATGATAATGACCAGGTTGTGTTAGTAAATGGAAGAAGTGTAAATTTTGACTTGTCTGTTGGTATTAACTACCACTGGAAGGGATTAAACGTTGGGTTCTCAGTACCTCAGGTATTAGGCAATAAAGTTAGATTTAAAGCCACAGATCCTCAGTTTAATACTGCGACAAGAATTGCACGTCAATACATGTTCATGGCTAGCTATGAGGCAGTATTAGGTAAGAAAAAAGAGTGGACATTTGCTCCGTTTGCTCAGGTTAACTTTGTGAAAAAATCTTTACCGGTTTATTTAGACATTACGTTAATGGCACAATATAAAAAATTAGTGTGGTTTGCAGTAGGTTA
>DAORIK010000078.1:1417-13105 GCA_035438465.1 Chitinophagales bacterium
ACTACAGATATCGAAAAAGTATCTGCTCGTTTAGATAATATCGTGTACAAAAAATTCGGTTCTGTTTACTTCGAAGTAGATAAATTCGAATTGACTGACGAAGCTAAAGCTAGTATTGATGCATTTAAAACAAAATTAGCTGAAATGAAAGGTAACTACTTCATCTACTTAGCTGGTAATGCTTCCAGTGAAGGTGGTACAAGTTACAACCAGGCATTGTCTGCTAAACGTTGTGATGCAGTTAAACGTTACTTAGAAGGTGTTGGTATCTCTCAAAGAGTATTATTATTGCCTTATGGTGAAAACTCTTGGGTTACTGAAAAACAAGGTAAAGAAGAAGACAGAGCTATGAACCGTCGTGTAGATATCTACCTGAGTGGTGAATAAGCGATAACAGATTCTTTTTAATAAACAGAAAAGCCTCCGATATTCGGAGGCTTTTCTATTTTATATATTTCTCTCTAAATACTTTTATATCTCCATAAATTACAGAATTAACTGGCGACTGTCTCTTCTTTATAGATTCAACGCTATATGATTTTTTTCGATGGTTTTGTCTTTAATTAAAATGGTATGCTGATATTATTTCTATAGTTTAGTGCTAGTTAGGCAAAAGCTACTTACTTAATAAGATGAAGAATATAGAAATAAAAAATCCCGGTCAAGCCGGGATTTTAATTATACGTGTAGTAATTGGATTACTTTGTTGTTGATTTAACTAACTCTTTAATACGGGATGCTTTTCCTTTTAAATCTCTGATATAGAAAATTTTTGCTCTTCGTACTTTCCCGATTTTATTCACTTCAATTTTATCAATATTTGGCGACAATAACGGAAAAATTCTTTCTACGCCAACACCATTGGAGATTTTACGAACTGTGAACGTTTGAGTAGCACCTGTTCCTTTACGTTGGATTACATCGCCACGGAAAATCTGAATGCGTTCTTTAGAACCTTCAATAATTTTATAGTGCACATTTATATTATCACCTGCCTTAAAATCAGGGATATTTTTTGTTTCTGTAAGCTTTTTGGTTAATTCTTTTACCTTATCCATCTTATTAAATTTTAGCGTGTGCAAAGATACGCAGTTTTTTAGTAAAATCAATGTTATTTAATCGTTTTCTAATAAATCGGGCCTTCGTGCCTTAGTGCGCTCTAAAGATTGCTGATACCGCCACTCTTCGATGAGTTTATCATTGCCTGAAAGCAATATATCCGGAACCTTCCAGCCTTTGTAATCGGCAGGCCGGGTATAAACAGGTGGAGCCAGCAGGTTATCCTGGAAAGAATCTGTCAGGGCAGAGGTCTCATCGTTTAAAACACCCGGGATCAGCCTCCCAATAGCATCAACGAGTACAGCAGCGGGCAGTTCTCCGCCGGATAGAACATAACTGCCAATAGAAATTTCCCTGGTAATAACATGTTCTCTGAGGCGTTCATCGATTCCTTTATAGTGTCCGCAGAGCAAAATGATATTTTCCTTCAGTGATAAGGAGTTCACTATCTTTTGGTCCAGAAGTTCTCCATCAGGGGTCATAAAGATGATTTCATCATATTTCCTGGATTTTTGGAGGTTTTCTATGCAAGTAAGGATAGGTTCAATAGACATCACCATCCCGGCGCCGCCGCCAAATTGGTAGTCGTCTATTTGTTTGAATTTCTTAAGCGAATAGTCGTGAATATTATGCAGATGGATTTCCAGCAAACCTCTGTCTTTGGCGCGCTGTAAAATAGAATGTGCAAAGAAACTTTGCATTAAATCAGGAACGGCAGAAAGGATATCGATACGCATAAGTTAGTTAATGGTGAAATGTAATACTTTATAAGTAAAAGCAAAATTAGAAAATATCCAGGAAACCATCTGGTAGTTCCATTTCTACCCGTTTCTTCTTTTCATCTATTTTAAGAATAAAATCATCATTCAGCGGAATCAGGATTTCTTTTTTATCCTTCATCACTTTTGCCAGAAATTGAAACGGCATTTCTACAATTTGAGCGATGGTTCCTACGACACCGGTCGATTTATCTGTTATCTCATAACCTACGAGGTGGTCGTATTCTTCACCATCGAGAATTTCTGTCAAATCATCGTCTTTTGCAAAAATATCTTTTCCCTGCAACGGGTGCGCTTTTTCTTTGCTGTCAATATCTTCTAATAAAATAATTGCCTGCGAATCGGAGTTAATGTCTTTTGATGTAATAAAATAGGGGAGACTGTTAATGAAAACAGCTTTTATATGCTCAAAATCATCTATGTAAAATTCATCGATAAATACTTTCAAATGGCCTTTGTAGCCATGTGTTTTTAATGCTTTTCCTATTTTAATAAGTTCCATATTCAATAAAAAATCCCGACATAAAAGTCGGGATTTAATTTATAATATTTCAGAAAAATTATTCTGCAGCTTCTGTTGTTTCCGCAGTGGCTTCTGTATTTTCTGTTGTTTCCGCAACCGGAGTTACTTCTTCTTCCGCAGCAGGAGTTTCTGTTTCTTCCACAGCTACTTCTTTTACTTTAGCAGGAGTGTTTACTACCGCTTCAATTTTTGCTTTTTTCTTTGCATCTGCTTTCTCTTTGTGGTCTAAAACTTTTCCTTCTTTTTTAGATAACCACTCATTGAATTTTGCTTCCACATCTTCCGCTTTCACTACGCCAAGCTGTACTCCACGTAATAAGTGTTTTTTGTACATAGCTCCTTTGTAAGAGAGGATAGCTTTAACGGTAGAAGAAGGTTCAGCACCTGTTTGTAACCATTTTACAGCCTTGTCAACGTCTAGAATGATAGTTGCCGGAACGGAAGTTGGATTGTACGTTCCGATTTGGTCGATATAACGGCCATCTCTTTTAGCACGGCTGTCTGCCGCTACAATTTTGTAGAATGGAGCTCCTTTTGCGCCATGTCTTTGTAATCTTAATCTTGTTGCCATATAAAAATATGTTTTAATTTTTAATTCCTGATGTGCCAATAGTGGCGTTCAGGTTTTGAAATCTCCCGAAAATTCGGAATGCAAAGATAAGGAATAATTAAAGGATTTGAAAATTTACCAATCAGAAAATGATGTTATTTTAACATAAATCGACTCATAACTGTGCATTCTTCACTCAAAACTTCCCCGTTACATCCACTTCTTTAGGCAGAAATTTACTGGTGTCACCATTTCCGATAATAATTTCACGGACGATAGTGGAAGAAATAGCTGACAATTCCGGGGAAGAAAGAATCAGAAACGTATCTAAATCAGGTTGCATCATTTTGTTGAGTTGCGCAATGGTTTTTTCGTATTCAAAGTCGGCGGAAGAGCGTATGCCTCGGATAATATATTTGGCATTTTTTTGCTGACAGTAATTTACCGTTAAACCTGTATAAGATTCCACCTTTACGGTGGGCTGGTCTTTAAATACTTTTCTAATCCAGTCCATGCGTTGTTCCAGAGAGAAAAGATATTTCTTTTGTGTGTTAACGCCGATGGCGATAATGATCTCATCAAACAAGGGTATGGCACGAGTTACAATATCAACATGGCCCACGGTAATCGGATCGAACGAACCCGGAAAAATAGCAATCTTGTTCATATCGTAAAGGTAAAATTTTTAGTTTACAGTAACATTATCAAATAGAATTAATTAAATAAACCGCTGCGCCACAATGCACATACATCCATAGTGACGGCAATGGTAACATGCACCAGGATTCCCAATACAATGGAATTTGTATTCAAACTCAGGAATCCTAATATACAGCCAGCAATGATTGCACCGAATGTTTCACTTACAGGTTTTCCAAAGTGTATCATACAATAGGGAACCACTGCAAATAAAATTGAATAATAACCAAATCGATGTTTTACACCATGCAACAAAAATCCTCTGAAGAAAAACTCAATGGAAATAAATTGCAGAATATATATAATCTCCCAGATTAAAAAATTATTTAACTGCTCTTTTGAAGTGATATGATAAAATGGGTATTTGTGTAAAAATGCATCTGTCTTGGAAATAAAAAAAACGATGGGTAGCATTATTAAAATCAGAAGAATATAAATCCATTTGTGTTTACGTATTCCTTTAAGCTGAAAGCCATAATCAGAAAGTTTTTCTTTAAAAATAAATTTAACGATGAGACCTGGTAAAATCAAAAATACCAATATGCAATTCAATCCCCAGTTTAGCAAGTTCTGTAAGTTATAATCATTATTTATTAGAGTGACTTTGGCATATTTACTGGCAATATCTTGCCCGAAAGCAGTTGTCAGAAATGTCATTATTTCATTTGTAGAATCATAGTATTCTCCTAAGATTAACAAAATGGCTGCGCTGCTAAATACGATCACTATCTTTTTATCGATAATGATTTCCTGTAAAGAAAAATACTGTTTGAATCCGGCAATTATTTTATTCATATATTCAATAAAGTTACAAAAATTAAGGCAATTTAAATTTTCGTTGTATTTTTAGGGAAATGAAAATTAGCTATGAATCAAATAAAAGTACCGCAGAAAACCCGTGAGATGCACAGTAATCATTTTGATTCTACTGTCTGGAATGATTTTAAATTCAGGGATGATGACATCATCATTACGACTTACGGAAAATCCGGTACAACCTGGATGCAACAAATTATTGCACAACTTATTTTTAAAGGAAAAGATGATTTTGTGGTGGGTGAAATGTCACCATGGATGGATTTAAGAGTGCCGCCCAATCATGTAAAACTTGCAGCTGTAGAAGCACAGCAGCATCGCCGTTTTTTAAAAACACACTTGCCCGTGGATGCATTGGTGTTTTCGCCAAAGGTGAAATATATTTACGTAGGAAGAGATGGTAGGGATGTAATCTGGAGTATGTACAATCATCATTTGAATGGTAATGAAAAATACTATGAGGCGTTGAATGAAACACCGGGTTTGGTTGGACCCAAATTAGAAAAGCCAAAGGAAGATATTGTTGAGTATTTTACAGATTGGCTGGATAAAGACTGTTATCCATTTTGGTCTTTCTGGGACAATGTAAGCTCCTGGTGGGCAATTAAAGATTTGCCGAATGTACACTTTGTACATTTTGCAAAATTAAAAGAAGATATGTCAGGTGAAATAAAAAAAATAGCGGATTTTTTAGAGATAGAAGTTGAAGATGACGATACCTGGAATGCAATTTTAGAGCACTGCAGCTTTGATTATATGAAAGAAAACGCAGATAAAAGTGCTCCGTTAGGAGGCGCCTTATGGAACGGCGGTTCTAAAACATTTATACATAAAGGAACAAATGGTCGCTGGAAAGAGATACTTCCCAAAGAAGTCAGCGAACGTTATGAAAGAATGTGTGTAGAAAAATTAGGAGAAGTTTGTGCACGATGGATTAATACAGGGGAGTAGTAACTTTTACTATTTTATTTATGCTTATATCATTTCATCGGTTCTGTTGTCGCTGGTTTTGGAATCGTCAGAAAGTAAATTAATACGCATAATGTAACACATGCAGTTGTAAGAAATGCAGTAGCAGCTCCTAATTGAAACCAGATAAAACCTGTCAGTGAGCTTGCCAGCATGGTGCAAATGCTTTGAAATCCCGTATAGCTTCCAATAGCTGTTGCAGTGTCTTTTTTGTCTGTGATGTTTGAAATCCATGCTTTCGTAATGCCCTCCGTGGCTGCGGCATAAATACCATACAAAAAGAATAATCCATAAAAGATGTACAGATTGGTATTAACAGCCATCCCAAAATATACAAGTGCAAACAAAGCAAGTCCAACAATAAAAATTCGTTTAAGGCCTATTTTATCTGCTAAGATACCAATGGGAAAAGAAGCTAATGCATAAATAAGGTTGTAAAATATATAGATACCAATTATCATGGTGTCATGGATACCCGATTGTTTTACTTTCAATAAAAGAAACACATCTGAGCTGTTGAACAATGTAAAAACAAGTAATCCGGCTACCACTTTTTTATATGTTACGGGACTTTGCTTCCAGTAATCGAAGAATGAGAAGAACGTTGTTGATGTTTTTTGTTTTGGTACTTTTTTATTTTTATCTTCTAAAAAGAAAGAAGCAAGAACAGCAAGAATACCCGGAATAAATGCGATTAAAAAAAGTGTTTTATAGTCCTGCGGATAATAATATAAATAAACCAGTGCCAGTGAAGGTCCCAGAACAGCTCCAAATGTATCCATGGAGCGATGAAATCCAAACACTTTTCCTTTTGTTTCCGGCGTAGCCTCATCTGACAGAATTGCATCTCTTGCTCCTGTGCGTATTCCTTTTCCAAAACGGTCAATTGTTCTCGCAAAAAATATCCAGAGCGGATAAATAAAAATGGCCATCATTGGTTTTGACAGGGCACTAAGAGCGTAACCGACTTGAACGAAAGGTATCCTTCTGCCGGATGTATCTGAACGTTTTCCAAAATATCCCTTGCTGAGTCCGGCGATTGCTTCCGCAAGACCCTCAAGTATTCCGATTAATACAATTGAAAAACCAATTGTCTCCAGGTAAATCGGCATTATTGGATATAACATTTCACTGGCTGTGTCGGTCAGTAAACTAACGATTGATAAAATCCATACAGATTTAGTGATATACTTCAACTTCGAACTATTTAAAATAAATCCACATCAAAAAAGTTGTCAGATAAGGAGTTTAAAATTAGAAAAAAGATAGTAAGAAAATGGATGGAATTAATCAGATAGTTGTTATACCGATTAAAATGACATTTAATCGCATTTTATTTTCATTAAATCCATACGGTTACCTGCTTCAGTCTTCGTCTTACCATGCAATTTTCTTACCTTTGCACTAAATTTCAGATAATTTATGATTACAGTTAATAATTTGTCGCTGCAATACGGGAAACGCGTATTATTCGATGAAGTGAATATAAAATTTACACATGGCAATTGCTATGGTGTAATTGGAGCAAATGGTTCCGGAAAATCAACCTTTCTAAAGATTCTTTCCGGAGAGATTGAATCTACAACAGGTAGTATAGAATTTTCTCCGGGTGAACGTATGTCTGTATTGTCTCAAAACCACTTTGCCTTTGAAGAGTATACCGTAATCGATACTGTAATGATGGGAAACAAACGTCTTTACGATGTGATGAAAGAAAAAGATGCCTTGTATGCAAAAGCAGATTTTACAGATGAAGATGGTCACAGGGTTGGAGATTTGGAAGCAGAGTTTGCAGAAATGGATGGGTGGAATGCTGAAAGTGATGCTGCTGAGTTGTTGAGTAATTTAGGTGTAAAAGAAGATCAGCATTATAAACTAATGAAAGAATTGCCATCTACCGACAAAATAAAAGTATTACTGTCACAGGCACTGTTTGGAAATCCGGATATTTTAATTTTAGATGAGCCTACAAATGATTTGGATGTAAATACTATTTCATGGCTGGAAGATTTTTTAGCAGATTTTAAAAATACGGTAATTGTTGTTTCACATGACCGTCACTTTTTGGATATGGTATGCACGCATATTGTTGATATAGATTTTAGTAAGATAAATTTATTTACGGGCAACTACACGTTTTGGTATGAAACTTCGCAATTGTTATTAAAACAACGTGCTGACAAGAATAAAAAGAACGAAACAAAAAAAGCTGAATTATTAGATTTTATTGCTCGTTTCAGTGCAAATGCATCCAAATCCAAACAGGCTACTTCTCGTAAAAAAGCATTAGAGAAATTAGATATTGAACAAATAAAGCCATCGAGCAGAAAATACCCGGGTATCTTCTTAAAACAAAACAGAGAAGCGGGTGATATGATTTTAGATGTGCATAATGTCAGTTATGCTATGGAGGATGGAACCACATTATTTAAAAATGTCACTTTCACTGTAAATAAAGGTGATAAAATCGCATTTATATCAAAAGACGGATTGGTCGTATCCAATTTTTTCAGAGTACTGGCCGGGGAGCAAACACCAAAAAATGGAGAAATAAAATGGGGTGTGACAATTACCAAATCATACGTGCCAAATGACAATTCATCTTACTTTCAAAATAGTGATTTAAATTTAGTGGATTGGCTGCGTCAATATTCTACGGAAAAAGATGAAACGTTTATTCGCGGATTCTTAGGAAGAATGTTATTCAGTGGGGAAGAGTCATTGAAAAAATGTACGGTTCTTTCTGGTGGCGAGAAGGTGCGATGTATGATGAGTAAAACAATGCTCGAAGAAGCAAACTTCTTAATTTTAGATGAACCTACCAACCATTTGGATTTAGAGTCTATCACCGCTCTAAATAACGGTTTAATTGATTTTGCCGGTACAATAGTATTTACTTCACATGACCACACGTTTACACATACTATTGCCAATAGAATTATCGAGCTGACACCCAATGGTATGCTGGATAAGATGATGTCTTATGATGAATATTTAGCCGATAAAAAAGTGCAGGAACAACGCGCTGAATTGTACGGAGAATTAGTAAAATAATCTTTGTCTTCCAATTTCTAATTTATACGTTTTTTTGCTACTTTTAAAACATGAAGCAGCAACAGAATTACACCTTTACCAACTGGGCAAAAAACGTAAAAAGCGTTGCTGCTAATTTCTTTCAACCCGAATCAGAAGATGAAATCATCTCTCTGGTGCAGCAATATTCAAAAATTCGGATAGTAGGCACGGGCCATTCCTGGTCGGATATATGTGCCACCAATGAGGCAATTATTAATCTCGATTATTACAAAAAAATTATTTCCATAGATAAAGAAAAAAAGATTGTAAAAGTGCAATCCGGTATTAAATTATGGCATTTGAATAATTTACTGGATGAGGCAGGATTGGCATTGATTAATTTAGGTTCTATTGACAGGCAATCACTTTCCGGTGCTATCTCTACAGGAACGCATGGCAGCGGAATTCAATTTCAGATTTTAGGCTCACAAATGCTTGAGTTCTCTTTGATAAAAGCGGATGGAACGAAAATAATTATTAATAAAGATAATGATGCGGAATTATTTAATGCCTGTGTTGTGAATCTGGGATGTCTGGGAATTATTTCTGAAATTACCTTGCAGGTAACGGATGCATTCAGGTTGCACGATTATACGACCACTGTCCCTTTTGATGAGGTCATTGAAAACTTAGATACTTATTTAAAAGACAACGACCATTTTAAATTATGGTGGCTGCCACCATCTAAAGATATTATTGTTTTCAGATACCGGCGTACATATGAAAAGCCTAATGATTCTAAGTTGCGTGTCTTCCTGAAAGATCATGTGTTGTCGGTTCTTATCTACCGTACACTTGTTTTTATCGCAAAATTATTTCCGTTTATCGCAAAATCTCTTAACAGATTACTAACATGGAATATGAAAGGTCCGTTAGACAGAATAGAAAAAAGCTATAAAGTGTATGTGGTGCCTGAGCCGCCCTTGCATCGCGAGACTGAATGGACATTTGATTTGGCAAGAGCAAAAGAAATTTTAAGTGCGTACAAGAAATTTATTACAGAAAATAAATACAACCTTAATTTTATACAGGAAATCCGTTTTACCAAAGGTGATAATTTTTGGCTGAGTGCTTGTTATAAGCGGGATGCTTTATGGTTAGGTTTGTATAATTATGAGCATGAGAAATGGGATAAAGTTTTACCGGAATATGAGGCGTTTGCTAAACAATTTAATGGAAGACCTCACTGGGGGAAAGAGTTTGGAAAAGACAGGAATTATTTATGGTCACAATACGAAAAGATAGGTGATTTTAAGAAGATAAAAGAAGAATTCGATCCATTGAAAAAATTTGAAAATAAATATATTGAAGATTTATTCGGATAATTTAATTGTATCTTTAAATAAATAAGAGCAATTCATTTAAAAATTTTAAACTCAATGATACAACCAAAACAAGAAGCACTTTTCAAGAATAATACGAATATTCCGTTCGGTGTATATGATGATTTAATAGAAAATGTGGATACATCATTTTGGGATAAACAAGGACTTGTGGCAAAGAAGCGCAGAACAGAACGTAAAACATGGATTTTTTTTGGTGTATTTAGCCCTGAATTAATTTGCGGCTTTGCAATTGCGGATGCAGGAATGGTGGCTACTGCATTTTCCTATTTTTATTCTTTAAAAGATGGCATCTTTGAAGAAGATAAAACCACAGTTCCATTAGGTTTCGCAAGTGATTTCAATCCGAATTTAAACAGTGAATGGAAACTTGGGAATTATTCTATAAAGACAGAGAATGGCAAAATACAGCTGCAGTATATCGGAAAATATAAGATGTACATCGAAGCGGAAAATACAAATAACGGTGCCAGTATCGTAGCGCCCTCAAAAGATAAACGACCTTTTAATTTTACCTATAAAAATCAATGCGTACCTGTTAAAGTACAAATTAATAATGGTGGTGTCAGCACGTATGCAACCAGTGGTAAATACGGCTCAATAGATTTCACCAAAGGATACCCGCCAAGAGAAACCATCTGGAATTGGTTTTCGTTTATTGGAATTACAGAAAGTGAAAAGACAATAGCAGCAAATATTGTAGACAGATTCAATGAAAATATGGAAAATATTCTTTGGATAGATGGTCAGAAAATATTGTTGTCCAATGCAAAATTTACTTTACAGCAACCATACGACAAAACGGACTGGCTGATAGAAACAACAGACGGGAAAATAAACTGTCATTTATCACCCCGAGGTGCCCGAAGTGAAAATATAAATGCATTGGTGATGAAAAGTCAGTTTATTCAACCATTCGGTACTGTTGACGGCACAGTGGTAATAAACGGTAAGGAAGAAAAATTTACGGCATTGGGTGTGGTAGAAGATCACCATGCAATTTGGTAGATATTACTTTATTTCCACCTTAGCACTATTGATGAATACATCATCTTCATTGTATACTTCTACACTAAATTTTCCTTTTCTATAAATATATAATGGGATGTGTGTCCAGTACCATTTTTCGTCAACAGAATACGTATATGTACTTATATGTTCATGGCATATGTCTGCGGAATAGACTGAAACTAATAAGTGACTGGTTTTGAATGGCAGCTTATTTTCCTGAGCAATATATAAAATCATTTTATTACCCGTTAGTTGGTAATTAAACGTATCTGTTTTGCCGTACATGGTATCTCCACTTGTTTTTTCGTAAAAATTTATCGTAGACTGACTGTAGTACCAGGTGTCAATAAAATACATATCATTGTAATCTTTATCAAAGATTTTAATGTTCGTAATATAAGGTTTCGCTAATTGTTTGTTATTTCTGTCAAATACTGTGATTTTATAGTTTCCTGTTTTTGTAAATATATATTTATTTACTGCCCATTTTCTAGATTCACCCGGTACTAGATAGTAATGATCATATTCGTAGTAATTGGTGTCTTTTCTGTTGAAAGATTTGTCTATTCTGACAAAAAGAGTATCATTTATTGTAGATAAAGACTCATAAAAAATATACATGTAATTGCCATCTTTGTTTATATTCCAACCTTCATAAGCACCTGAATACGTACCATCATTAAAATATTCAGTACAAAGTAGTAGTTTATTATCCTGTGCGTTAATGATAAAGCATAATGAAGTAAGAAACAGAAGTAAATTTAATCGCATCATTTTTAGAGTTTAAACAAATATAGCTGCGATTTTATAATAATGAAGTATAATTATCTTTTTATCTCAAAATAACCGGAATTTATAAAGGTA
>DAORIK010000079.1:0-12942 GCA_035438465.1 Chitinophagales bacterium
CGAATTGAGAATCATTAAGCTAAAAACATTAAAAGATTTTTGGAAAAAGTATCCTGATGCAGAAAAAGGATTGCGTGTTTGGTACACAGATATTGAATGCAAAAACTGGCAGCAACCAAATGAAATTATTCAATTCTTTAAAAAATCGGATATCGTTGGCAACAACAGAATCGTTTTTAATATCGAACATAATAAATACAGATTGATTGTTTTGTTCCGATATAAAATTCAATTGGGTTTTGTTCGATTTGTCGGCACTCACAAAGAATACGACAAAATTAAAAACATAGAAAATATTTAAACAATGCAAAAAATAACAATAGAACCGATAAGCAACAAAAAGCAATATGAAAAAGCTCTCGAAAAAATTGAGTCTTTAATAGATTGCAAAGAAGGCTCTCAAGAAGAACAATACTTAGAAGCTATTTCTATTTTGGTGCACGAATATGAAAAAAAGCATTATCCAATTTTACCATTAGAGCCAATTGAAGTTATAAAATACAAAATGGAACAGGAAGGTTTGTCGCAACAAGATATTGCAAAATATTTTGGTGGAAAAAACAGAGCAAGCGAAGTTTTAAACGGTAAAAGAAAACTGACTTTAAAAATGGTAAAATCATTGTACAATAACTTACAAATTCCCGCAGAAGTTTTATTGGCAAACTAGAAAAATAAAATCGTAACTTGCTTTCATAAACCACCACATGAAATTCGCCGCTATCGATATTGGTTCCAATGCTGTTCGTTTAATTTTTATTAATGTATATGAAACGCCTGCCGGTCCGCAGTTTGTGAAAGATGCGATGTATCGCGTGGCATTGCGCTTGGGGGAAGAAGCATTCTTGAAAGGAAAAATATCTTCTAAAAAAGAAGATGAATTGATGTCTACCATGAAAGCGTTTAAACATTTGATTGATGTTCATAAGCCCGTGCAAATCATGGCGTGTGCCACCAGTGCTATGCGGGATGCGAAAAATGCAAAAGAAATAGTTGGTAAAATTTTTAAGAAAACCGGCATTGATATAAAAATTATTTCGGGACAAAAAGAAGCAGAATTAATTCTATCCAATCACGTAGAAAAATTTTCTTTAGATGTAACGAAGAATTATTTATACATCGATGTTGGTGGTGGTTCTACAGAATTAATTTTATTATCGAAAGGAAAACTGGTGGATAAATGGTCTTTTAATATTGGCACTTTGCGGATGACACTTGGAAAGGTGAAACCAAAACACTGGCAAGAACTGGATGTTTGGGTAGATCATTTTAAAGGAAAATATCAACCTTTGTTTGGTATTGGCTCCGGTGGAAACATCAATACTATTCAGAAACATTTTGTGAAACGCAAAGAACCGGAAGTACATTACAATGATTTACAAAAAACATTTGAAAGTTTAAATGATATGACGCTGGATGAGCGTATTTTAAAATACGGTTTTCGACCAGACAGAGCCGATGTAATTGTTCCTGCTGCTCAGATTTTTATGCATATCATGCATCGTCTGAATATTGAAACACTTCATGTGCCAAAAGTAGGTTTGGGTGACGGTATGATACATGAAATGTACGAGAAAATGACCAAAGGAAAAAAAGTGAAAAAGAAATAAATATTCAAATGAAAAAAATTTTATTTCTTTTTGGATTGTTCTGTATAAACTTTGTGTTTGCACAAAAGTTACACCTTTGTTTTAAGTCTACTGACTCCGCATATCTTGAAGATCCTATTCAATTATCTTTTAATGTTATTGATAATGACTGGGCAAATGGTTTTGTGCATTACAAAGGGCAGAAAGGTGGATTACTGCTGACATTTTCTGAAGAAAAAATACTCGAGAAAGGCGAGGGTGTAAATCCAACTCTCGTGCAGTACTCCTTCAATGAATATACAAACGGGAAAATAAGCGGCAAATATTTTCTTGCTATTGCCGGCTCTAATGTGACCGGTTTTTATTACTACGATAAACGCAGGAAATCTAAAATAAACTTTGCGCAGGATTTTAGTACAGGAGAAAAATGCGGGTGTGACTGGTAGTTTTTTTACTCATAAAACATATTATTTTGTACGATGGCATTCAGATTTTGTTCGTATAATTTAAATTGAAAAAACTGTGCCCCAAAATCTTTTCCTTTTGGATAAAAACTGAATTGAAAATCCAGATACGGAAGGCCTAAATCCACACTTCTTATTCTCATCCCGGTGCCGATGCCATACTGAAAACTACTTTCTGTTATGAGCTTTTTCCCGTTTTCACTCAGCCAGCCCATATCACAAAACACATAAATCATTCCTTTACTGAGCGCTACTATTTTATCTAAAAATAAATCGCTTTCCACACTTAATGTTACGCTTTTTGATCCTCTTAATGTTGGTGAATAAAATCCCCGGATACCATTAAACTCGTTTATATTAAAATAGCGGTCTTCCGGAATATAAAAACCGAGATTGGTACTTCCTTTTAATACTTGCCGGAAATACATATGCTTCGCGAATCCAACTTTTTTAGACATATAATCGAGGCTGATTTTAGTTTTCATTTGTTCACCTTTTTTATTTCTGATATATCCGCTGTAATTCACCTGTGGATATAGAAACCCGAATTTCTTTAAATAAATACCATAATTTACTGAAAGATCAATCGATGCTCTTCTTCCATAAATTTCATCCACTTGTGGTCCTGCCCAAACAGACGCACTTATACCACGCGGAAAATACTCAGCAATATCAATATAAAAGGCATTTTTTTCCAGATAAAAATCCCATCTCGCAATCCCGAAGCCGAAGCGATAGTTTTGCTGCTTTATAAAAGATTCATTGTAATTTCTGTTAATAATAAACGGGCGGGTTTTATAATCTGTGTAATTTAATTTTGTTGCCACAATAAATTTGAGTTTATCATCTTTACAAGGCATTAATTTATTAACGGCTACTGCACCAGCTACCCATAAAGAATAATAATTTGACTTGGCGTGTACAAAACTGGATGGGTCGCGCAGGTTTCCGTTCAGACTAACCGTTTTGTTGTTGTATGCATATTGCGCATTAAATGCAAAAGCTGTTTTTAAGTTAAAGAACTTTCTGTTGACTGAAACCACAACATTCTGATTCAGTTTTTCAATCACAAAACTGGCAGAAAAATTTATCTGAGATGCCTGTATATTTTCATACAAATAAGTTCCGCCAACCGCCCAGAGATTATACTTATTAAAATTAATGCCGCCAAAAACACTCAGCGTATTTGGTAATCCGAAAAAATTAAAGGTAGAGGCATTGAATACTACACGCTGATTATAATATCCGGCAGACATAGTCCAGGAAAGCCGGTCTTGCAGGAAAATCATTACCTCCGCTTCATCTGTGTTCAGACTATCCGGAAAAACAATAATTTTGACATCTTTAAACTTTTTTCTTTGCCATAATAGTTTTTCCGTGTCTGCAAACAACGTTGGATTTATACTATCTCCTTCTTTAAAAAAAATATCTCCTCTTATATACCATTCTTTGCTTTTAAAATGAATCGCATTTCCGAAGCGTTGTCCTTTATTCATAGCTACCGGACAACCTTCCGGAGTGCAGCCAAAAGGTTTAAAGACCACCACATCCACACAGGTTATTTTTTTTCCGGCATACTGTTCATATTTTTCAATTCCTGAAAAATCCTTGCCGTATCCACGGTCGTTATAATTAAAATAAGACATAAACTTGAATGCCTTTTTTGTTTTTTCTGCTCTTATTTCTTTTTTGTTTACAATAAAAAAATCATCGGAAATAATAAGTGTATCCTTCGGTTCTGATATAAAAGGAAAAGTATCTTGTTTAATTTTCTGTATGGAATCTGTATTATTAGTCACCAAAACCGGTAGCGTATCTTGTGAAAAAGATAGTTGGTATAAAAAAAATAAAACAAAAAAAAGCAACATCTGTGTAGTAGTTGCTTTTGAAATCTGTTGTGTACAATAAATGCGTTTGCGCATTATTAAAAATACAAAATTATTTTTTCAATCTTATTTGGATAGCTTTTATTATCATTGGCAGAATAGAAAGAAATACAATACCTAAAACAAATTTTTCCAGATTTTTATGTACAAACTCATAAGAGCCTAAAAAATGCCCGAGCATTACCATGCTTCCTACCCACAATATTCCGCCTAAAATATCAAACGGCAGAAATGTACGATAATTCATTTTCCCCACACCGGAAACAAAAGGCGTTACCGTTCTGACAATTGGTACAAAACGTGCAATGATAATTGTTTTAGTTCCGTATTTTTCAAAAAATTCATGTGTCTTGTCTATCCATTCCTGGTTGACTAAAGGTTTGCCTTTAATTTGCCATTTTAGTACTGTATTGCTGAAAAATTTTCCGATAAAATAATTCACGTTATCTCCAAGAATAGCTGCAAAGATGAGCAAAGGCAACAGTACGTATAAACTTAACAGTGCCGGTTCCTGTAATTGAGTTTCCTGAGAGATATGAGTTGCCGTTAACATTCCGGCAGTAAAAAGGAGGGAATCTCCGGGAAGAAAAGGCATAATTACCAGTCCTGTTTCTACAAATATTATCGCAAACAAAATGGCATAGATAAGCGTTCCGTATTGCTGAAAAAGCTGTGCTATATCAGGGTGCAGTAAAAAGTCTAATGCGTGTTTAATGGCGTCCATCTCTTATTTTATTCTGTTCACAAGATACGGGTTTTAATTATATGCAGAATGAGTAACTTTAAATACAGTCTTATTTTATGCAAACAATTATGCTGTTGATTATTTCCAATTCATTTATGACGTATGCGTGGTACGCGCATTTAAAAATCCGGATCTTAAACTCTGGCCGGCAGTTCTGATAAGCTGCGGTGGCATTTTTTGAATATTGTTTTATGGTACCGGCAAACAGAATCGGATATAAAACATTTAATACTAATCCGTTAAAAATCATTCAGGAGGTGGTCACACTGGGCGTGTTGGTCGTGTTTGCTTATTTTTTTAGGCGAAAAAACAGATGGAATTATGCAGTGAGTTTTATATTTATTCTTTATAAATTCTGAATAATTTATCTCCTGCAATAAAAATATACATACCTACGGGATAATTACTCAGATTAACACTTTGTACATTTTTATCCAGTTTAATATTGCAAATATTTTGCCCGAACGGATTGTATACCTGCATATCTAATTCCAAAGGTGCATTAACATTATCCTCTACCTTAATAAATATTTCACTGTTCGTTGGATTTGGATACATCACAATGTTTCCATTTTTTTCTTTCGTAGGCAAGCTAAACCGTACGGGAATTATTATAGAATATTCGAATTGTCCGTTTAGATCTACCTGTTTTAAACGATAATAGTTTATGCTGTTGCCGGGGGGGTGGTTGTCTTTAAATTCATACGAAATTACCTGTTTGCTGTTTCTGCTTCCTTTCACTTTTCCTATTGCTTCCCATTGAATAGCATCTGATGAACGCATGACTTCAAAATAATCATTGTTTAATTCTGAGGCCGTTTTCCATAATAGTAATGTAGTTTTATCTTCTTCCGCTATTCCGGTGAAATCATACAATTCAACCGGCAAAAGAGTAGCTGCCGCCACACAATTACATCCATCGGTTTGGGTAACCTGCATATCCGGTGTCCCAAATTGTACAGTAGCTCCAGTTGTTTTATTTAAACTGTAAAACCTATCCTGTACTCCGCCTATTGTTGAAGAACCATACCCATACAGATTTCCAACGGCATCAAAAAACATGGAGCCCATAGTATTACTCGTGTTGGTCCCCATAAAAGTAAAGCTATTGGTAATTAAATTTACTTTATATAAACCTCTTACAGAAGATGCCGCTGTCGGATGATACCAGCAGTAAATCTCTTTTGTGTTCGGGTCAATTACCATATCGCCCCAAACTGAATTACTGGGACTGTCACTTATGCCGCTTATTGAATTTGAAGTAACGGCCAGCGTATGCAAATTTATTTTCCATAAAGTATGAGTGCCGTTTTGTAATAAGTAAACCATGCCGCTATCTGTGCATACGGCATTGTTCCATGAACTGCTTGGCAGCCCGGTCATCGTCATAGATGCTGTAGTGCTGTTATTTCTTAACTGGTATAATACATTGGAAGACGGAGTATGTCCGAATGCATATAAAAATCCGTTGTAATAAAAGCTTGCATTTAATAAAATGCCAGAATACGTTTTATTGTCATTCACATTTATATCACTTCCTGCAAAATTGATACTGCTTAAGACGGTTGCATCACTTGGTGACGTAATTTGTCTTGTAAGATAAAATTTATTGGAACAGATGTAGCCCAAAGAGGTTGGAGCGCAATCTGTATCAAACATATCTATATAACCATCACCATCGTTGTCTATTCTGTCATTGCAATTAGACTCTTGTGCAGATAGATTGTTTGTTATTAATATGGAGATAACAAACGTTACTATAAAAGCGTCTTTTTTAATTTGGGTTTTCACAAGATTGGGTTATTATGAAAAAATAAATGGTTTTTTATGTATATACTTTCATGCTTTACTCTTTTTGTAATTTATATACCAAATATCCCGTTTTAATGAAATAAGTTCCTCTTGGATGGTCTGTAAGTTTAATATTCAGTACACTCTTATCCATGCGTGTATTATATACATTTTCTCCTATGCTGTTATATATACGCACATCTATTGCATTATCACTATTAATTTCCTGTTCTGATTTTATCCATATCTCATTACCTGAAGCAGGATTTGGATATACTGTAAATTTTTGTTCTTTTGTTTTTGATAAGGGCGTTTCAAAATTAACGGCTATCTTATAGGAGTATTCAAATTTACCATCAAAGTCAACCTGTTTAAGGCGGTAATAATTTATTCCATCATATGGGTTTTCATCAATAAAGCTGTAGGAAACAGGCTGATTACTAAAACCATTTCCACGCAGTGTTCCAATACTTTCCCATTCTATTGTTTCTTTGGAATGTTGTATTTCAAAATAATCATTGTTCTTCTCTGATGCTGTTTTCCATTCTAATAGAGTCGTATTGTTATCCTGTGCTTTTCCTGTAAAACTTATCATCTCTACCGGCAATCCAAGACTAAAATAAACCGTAACCCTTACAGAATCACTTTTAAAACATCCGTTATTGGTAACTGTTACTTTATAATATCCTGAATCACTTATAATAGTATTACCTTTTTTCGGATTCTGAATTGCCGACGAAAAACTATTCGGTCCGGTCCAGCTATAGGAGGATCCTCCACCCGATGTTAATCTTATGGTATCCGGTGTTGTTACCGGTGAATTACTGCTTAAACTTACCGTAGGTAAAGATTTCATAGTAATCTTTACTGTGTCTGTTGATAAACAGGTGCCCGTGCCCCGTAAGATATAGATTCCGCTATCCGCTAACGTCGCATTATTTATAGTTGGATTTTGTGTCGTCGTCGTCGTTGCATTCGGATATGTCCAGCTATACCCCGTAGCCCCGCTGCCTGTAAGATTTATCGCTGAACCTGAACAAACACTGTTCGATACCGCACTCGCTACCACAGGATTCGTATTTGATACCGTTACTGTCCACGTTCTGGAATACGTAGCTAAGCGCTTCCTGGCTAAAACTGAAGTATCTATCGTAACCAGTTTTACCGTATGGCTCCCTACTCCGTAAGTCGTCGTATTTAAATCAAAGCTTGTTGAATTATTTACAACCAGGGCTCCGTCTACATACCACGAGGCTTTTACCGTATTTGTGGTTGTATTCACCAAACTTGTTGAAAAATTTTGTGTCGTATTCTTACATACTGTCGGTGTCGCACTCGAGGGAAGGTAACTGTCTATATAATTTATGGATGTATCTATTCGGTAAACCAGTTGCTCTGCACATACTTCACAAAACGGTGAATTTAATACCCGCATCTTACAATAAAATTTAGGATGATAGCGGTTGTTATTACATAAATCGCCGCCTACATAAATCCCTATCGAACTTAAACTCGTCGAATCCGGTGTCGGATAAGATGGATAAGGTTTGGTCAGCCAGTTCTTCCATATTACATTCGTATCACTCTTTCCGCTTGTGTTTATTTTCTGGGTCGTTGTAGAGGTACAGGAAGATCCGCCGTATTCATCCTGCAACAATCCGAAGGAGTGTCCGAATTCATGCATAAAGATTTCTCTTGCCGAGGTGTTCGTACTGGAATAAGAAATGGCGCCGCCCGAGCCTCCGTAATAACTGCTGTTAGCTAAAATCGTAACATAATCATACTGCGGAAAATTGGACGTAGCTGTCGTATTGATCAGCGTTGAATTTGCTGACGCTATCAAACGATGCACAGAAGACAGATAATCAAACGTGGAATTAAAATAATTATTTACCGTCTTGACAGGTCCTATCGGATGACCGGTATATGTTGCTTCATCGGAGCCGTTGCCCGGATGATCTATATCCGATTGCACTGAGGCTACTTCGATGGCAAAAAAATTGAAAAAGTTCTTATATACATCAAACGGAGGTATCGTGAAAAAGTAATTCGCATTCGCCAGCGCATCTGTTCTGAATTGTGACATTTGCGCTGCCGTGTATCCATCGCCCATTATCACTATGTTGATCCGGTTGGCAGGATTGCCATTGTAAATCAGCGTATCTACTGTAAGTGCTTTGCCCGAAAGGCTTAATAATAAGCCTGCAATTAACAGTATATTTTGCAATATTAATCTCATTATTGATTTAAGCTTAGGGTGGTTAATAATTTTTCCGGCTGTCCTTCAAGTTGCTGATAACATTTCAACAGTAAATTGCTGCCTACATTACCGGGTATAGGAAAGCGTACATTGATGGAACCTTCCTTTGTAACAAACAAGAAATTATCCGCATGCTGTCCGTCTTCTGTATAGATTTCTTTGTTTTCTACTAAAGGATTATCATAATAACCCGTAAATACCTCTTCCCCTTTTAAATTATAGGCTCTCATGATGAGTACATCACTCGTGCGCGTAGAATTTATTTCATTGAATGATTTGGCTTTGCCATCATACACTTTTACCAGCACCGGCTGTATCTTATTGATGGTATGACCGTCACCCGTCACGGAAAGTACTACTGATACTGACTTGGGTCCTGCACTTAAATCTTCCTGTGAAAACAATAAGGTATTTGCCTGCAATAGAAATAACAATAATAAAATAAATACGTGGGGCTTATTCATTTCTTATATTTAATCGAAGTTCTAAAAAATACTATTTATCTATATATAGAGATGTTAACTAAATGTGGAAATGCTTTTATGTTAAAGCTTGATTATTGGGTGAATGTACATTGATATGGAAAAAGCGAACAAGCATTTTTTATGTGTTTTGATTTATTCTTTTATAATCTTATAAATAGTATTGCTGATTTTAATAAAATATAATCCTTTTGGATAGTTTCCTAAATTAATTCTTTGGATAGTCTCCTGAATTTTAGTCGTGAATAATTTTTCACCAACAAGGTTAAATAATTCAACGTCTATCGCATTATCCTGATTGTTCTCCTGATTTGTTTTTATATAAATTTCATTTTTTGCCGGATTTGGAAATAGTATAAACGTAGGTGCTTCTGCTTCTATTGTTGGTTTAAATGTGACCCTCGCAATTGGAGAATATTCAAACTTACCATTAAAGTCAACCTGTTTAAAGCGGTAATAATTTTTTCCGTCAATCGGATTTACATCAACAAAACTATAGGAAACAGGCTGATTACTAAAACCATTTCCCGCCACTCTTCCAATACTTTCCCATTGAATCGCATCTTCCGAACGTTGTATTTCAAAATAATCATTGTTTAATTCTGAAGCTGTTTTCCAGGATAGGAGAGAAGTATGGTCTTCCTGTGCCTTAGCTGTAAAATAAATAAGCTCAACCGGAAGGCCTGTGCTTGCAAATACACTGACCTTTACGGAATCTGTTTTCAGACATCCGTTATTGGTAACTGTTACTTTATAATATCCTGAATCCGCAAATGCAATATTTGCTTTTTTCGGATTCTGAATTGCCGCCGAAAAACTATTGGGACCTGTCCAGCTATAGGAAGATCCTCCACCCGATGTTAGCTTCAATGAATCTGAAGTATAAAGCGGTGAATTATATCCTTTCGTTACCACCGGTAAAGATTTCATAGTAATCTTTACTGTGTCTGTTGATAAACAGGTGCCCGTGCCCCGTAAGATATAGATTCCGCTATCCGCTAACGTCGCATTATTTATAGTTGGATTTTGTGTCGTCGTCGTCGTTGCATTCGGATATGTCCAGCTATACCCCGTAGCCCCGCTGCCTGTAAGATTTATCGCTGAACCTGAACAAACACTGTTCGATACCGCACTCGCTACCACAGGATTCGTATTTGATACCGTTACTGTCCACGTTCTGGAATACGTAGCTAAGCGCTTCCTGGCTAAAACTGAAGTATCTATCGTAACCAGTTTTACCGTATGGCTCCCTACTCCGTAAGTCGTCGTATTTAAATCAAAGCTTGTTGAATTATTTACAACCAGGGCTCCGTCTACATACCACGAGGCTTTTACCGTATTTGTGGTTGTATTCACCAAACTTGTTGAAAAATTTTGTGTCGTATTCTTACATACTGTCGGTGTCGCACTCGAGGGAAGGTAACTGTCTATATAATTTATGGATGTATCTATTCGGTAAACCAGTTGCTCTGCACATACTTCACAAAACGGTGAATTTAATACCCGCATCTTACAATAAAATTTAGGATGATAGCGGTTGTTATTACATAAATCGCCGCCTACATAAATCCCTATCGAACTTAAACTCGTCGAATCCGGTGTCGGATAAGATGGATAAGGTTTGGTCAGCCAGTTCTTCCATATTACATTCGTATCACTCTTTCCGCTTGTGTTTATTTTCTGGGTCGTTGTAGAGGTACAGGAAGATCCGCCGTATTCATCCTGCAACAATCCGAAGGAGTGTCCGAATTCATGCATAAAGATTTCTCTTGCCGAGGTGTTCGTACTGGAATAAGAAATGGCGCCGCCCGAGCCTCCGTAATAACTGCTGTTAGCTAAAATCGTAACATAATCATACTGCGGAAAATTGGACGTAGCTGTCGTATTGATCAGCGTTGAATTTGCTGACGCTATCAAACGATGCACAGAAGACAGATAATCAAACGTGGAATTAAAATAATTATTTACCGTCTTGACAGGTCCTATCGGATGACCGGTATATGTTGCTTCATCGGAGCCGTTGCCCGGATGATCTATATCCGATTGCACTGAGGCTACTTCGATGGCAAAAAAATTGAAAAAGTTCTTATATACATCAAACGGAGGTATCGTGAAAAAGTAATTCGCATTCGCCAGCGCATCTGTTCTGAATTGTGACATTTGCGCTGCCGTGTATCCATCGCCCATTATCACTATGTTGATCCGGTTGGCAGGATTGCCATTGTAAATCAGCGTATCTACTGTAAGTGCTTTGCCCGAAAGGCTTAATAATAAGCCTGCAATTAACAGTATATTTTGCAATATTAATCTCATTATTGATTTAAGCTTAGGGTGGTTAATAATTTTTCCGGCTGTCCTTCAAGTTGCTGATAACATTTCAACAGTAAATTGCTGCCTACATTACCGGGTATAGGAAAGCGTACATTGATGGAACCTTCCTTTGTAACAAACAAGAAATTATCCGCATGCTGTCCGTCTTCTGTATAGATTTCTTTGTTTTCTACTAAAGGATTATCATAATAACCCGTAAATACCTCTTCCCCTTTTAAATTATAGGCTCTCATGATGAGTACATCACTCGTGCGCGTAGAATTTATTTCATTGAATGATTTGGCTTTGCCATCATACACTTTTACCAGCACCGGCTGTATCTTATTGATGGTATGACCGTCACCCGTCACGGAAAGTACTACTGATACTGACTTGGGTCCTGCACTTAAATCTTCCTGTGAAAACAATAAGGTATTTGCCTGCAATAGAAATAACAATAATAAAATAAATACGTGGGGCTTATTCATTTCTTATATTTTTTGATTATTATTTATGAGTTAATTATGTTGTTATTCGATAAACGTGATTACGATTTTACATCATCAGGTAATCTATTTTTATTCTTTAAGTATTTTGTATGTTTTATTATCAACTTTAACGAAATACATTCCTTTCTGATAATTGCTCATGTCTACACGTTGAAGATTTTCAATAATCTTACTTGCATATATTTTTTCTCCTGTGATATTATATACCTCCACATCCAGCGCATTATCTCCGGTAATTTTTTGTTCTGTCTTTATCCAAATATCATTTTGTGCAGGATTTGGATATAGTATGACATTATTTTTTTCAATACTTTTAGTAGTCTCATTAAATTTTACAGATACTACCGGTGAATAATCTGAACTGCCATCATAATCTATTTGTTTCAAACGATAATAATTAATACCCATATATGGTGTATTATCGATATAAGAGTAATTTATAAGCACATTGCTGTTTCCGTTTCCATCTACATTTCCAATCGTTTCCCAAATATTATTTTGTGAACGCTGTACTTCAAAATAATCGTTATTTAATTCTGAAGCTGTTTGCCAATCTAATTGGGTTGTATTGTTTTCTTTTGCCGTAGCAGTGAAATTTACCAATTCCACAGGAAGGGAAGATGCATCAATTGGAATATCATAATCTTCTGCTTCGCCTGTTGCTGCATACCCGGATCTGCTTCCTGCTTCAGAAGCAGAGGTTGCCAGCCTGAAGCGAATAAAACTGGCACCTACAGAACCACCTGTTAGGCCTGTAAATGTTACATTAATAGGTGTTGCGGTCGTTGTACCATTAGCCACTGCCGCTGCCGCAGATGTTTCACCTGCATCTGCAAAATCACCATCCCTGTTAAAATCTAAAAACCCGTATAAGGTTGCAGCAGCTCCGCTTGAGTTGGTTACTCTGAC
>DAORIK010000080.1:0-12297 GCA_035438465.1 Chitinophagales bacterium
GTTTCTCGGCGCTTTACTGGGCGGGCTATCGTGTATGGCGGGTGCTATGCTGGTAGATGACGGCAGCCGCAAACGATTACGCAAAGCTGTAAAAAGCCGCAAGTATACACTGAAGATGAAATAAGGGCTGCTGTTCTGTATTACAGTCACTTTTCTGGATACTTTTACTTATTCCAAGAAATAAAATCAATTCTTTACTCGCATGCAATAGAACTTTTTTATCCAACGTAATATATTTTCGCAAAATAGTTATGTATCTTTCAGCACATTAAAAATAGAATATGTCACGGATTATTCAGCTGCAATCAGTACCCCATACAGCATCCATGTATGCACGCGTTTTTTCAACCTTTTTTAAAAAAGGGAAAGGTAATCTACCGGATATTGAAGTACATTTAGAAAATAATAAAATCTCGCACGAAGCAATAAAAGCATATAATAAAATATGCGGGTTTGAAACTTCTACAACCGCTTCCGCTTCTTATTTGCATGCTTATATCTTTCCCGCACAAATGCATTTATTAAGCCAGCCGGAGGTTCCTTTTCCATTGCCCGGTTTAATACATTTTGCTAATTCTATTATACAACATCGTCCCTTGGTGATAGGTGAAGAATTTTCGGTAATCTGCAAATTCGGAAATTTAATAGCACATGATAAAGGACAGGCTTTTGAGGTTTTGAGCTACATAGAAGTGAGCGGTAAAAGAATCTGGGAAGAAACCAGTATTTATTTATTTAAAGGAAAAGAAGGGATTGGCAATGTGCTGGAATGGGAGCAACCGACACCGGCAGAAAATGCTATAAAAGAAAGCTGGAGTTTATACCAAACTATGGGGTTTGATTTTGCCAAAGCTTCCGGAGATTTTAATCCGATTCATTTACATCCACTGAGTGCTAAATTGTTCGGTTTTCCGAGACATATCATTCATGGTATGTGGAGTGTAGGAAAAATACTCTCGTTATTTGAAAAACGAATGCCTGAAAGTTTTGAATATACCGTATCATTTAAAGTACCGATTTTTTTACCCGCCAGTGTTATATTTCGTCATGAAAAAACGGATAACGGATTTATTTTTGATGTGGTAGATAATACACAGGAGAAACCACATTTAAAAGGATACCTGAAAGCAATCAATAAATAGAAATTGGTCAATGACCTATTGATTATAGTATCTTAACGAATGAAAGAATATTTACAGTATCAATTTCATTATTTTTGTCTAATGGCTGTTGCCTAAATCACCCATGACTAATAAGAAAAAAGATCCTTATCAGGCACTACGATACAAAGAATTCAGAGCATACGTAGTTTCAAGATTTTTAATTACGATTGCTCTCACCATGCAAGCAGTAATTATTGGTTATGAAATTTACGAGCTTACCAACTCCAAATTATTATTAGGTTTTATTGGATTAACGGAAGCTATTCCTGCCATTGGAAATGCTTTATATGGCGGTTATGTAGCAGATAAATCCGAAAAAAGGAGTATGCTGGTTGCATTTATTAGCATGTACACTCTTATGTGTGTTGCTCTGCTATTTTTAACCAACAGTACAGTTATAAGCCAACTTGGAACACAAACGGTTGTTATCTTAATTTTCATTATAATTTTTCTTACAGGTATTGTTCGCAGTTTTTCCGGTCCGGCATCTTTTGGATTATCGGCTCAAATCATTCCACGAGAAGTGTACCAAAGTGCTATAACATGGTCAAGTGCAGCATGGCAATCAGGAGCAGTTTTAGGTCCTGCTGTAGGTGGCATCCTGCTCGGAACATTAGGTATTACCTATACATTCGGCATTATCGTTTTCTTTTTATGTATTGCAGTATTTTCGCTGCTGCAAATAGAAAAGAAGCCGGTACAATTTGTGCCTAAAGATGAAACCATTTATGAAAGTGCCATGCAAGGATTAAAATTTGTTTTTGAGAACAAGGTAATTTTATCCTGCATTACACTGGATTTATTTGCCGTATTATTTGGTGGTGCTGTTGCTTTATTACCCGTATACGCTAAAGATATTTTGCATGTTGGAGCGGAAGGACTTGGGCTGCTCCGTGCAGCACAGGCTATTGGTGCCATTTTCATGCTGATGATACTCGCTTATTACCCGATAAAAAAACATGCAGGTATTATTCTGCTCGCAGCAGTTTTTGGTTTTGGTGTATTCATCCTATTATTTGGTATCAGTACGTACTTCTGGTTCTCCATGTTCTGTTTAATTATGAGCGGCGCACTAGATGGTATCAGTGTTTCCATCCGACACACTATTGTGCAGTTATCCACTCCTGATAATATGCGAGGAAGAGTATCTGCCGTAAATTCCATGTTTATTGGCTCATCCAATGAAATAGGAGAATTTGAAAGTGGTGCGACTGCTTCTTTAATGGGGACAGTTCCTGCAGTTATCTTTGGCGGATGCATGACTTGTCTTGTGGTTATCGTTACTTACTTTATTTCACCTTCCATCCGAAAAATGGAACTGAAACACGATTCTGCTTCGTAACATATTTTAATCTTTATATCTCGTAATATTTCCGATATTTATATCACTGATTAATTAAATCTTTCACATGAGAATTTTGATAAAAACAGTTTATTGTCTATTACTTGTAAGCATCTCTTTTTCTTCATTTTCACATACGCAGGAAAAAAAGAAAAAAACAAAGAAGGAAAAGATAACAATAAGCAATAAGAAGCCCTATGATGCTTCAGATGTAATGCCATCAGAAGAAGGGAAAGCGGTTCCGGGTGAGTTGGTAAATGCTCCGGTATCTTTTTACGACAACACTCAAAAAATAGAATTGAATCCTGCAGTACGATATGGAAAATTAGCTAATGGATTAATCTATTACGTCCAAAATAATAAAAAACCGGAGAACAGAGTAGAGCTCAGACTGGTTGTAAATGCCGGCTCTAATCAGGAAGAAGAAACACAGAAAGGCTTGGCGCACTTTATAGAACATATGGCTTTTAACGGCAGCAAACATTTTTCTAAAAATGAACTCGTTAACTATCTGGAAAGTATTGGCACGAAATTCGGAGCACACTTGAATGCATATACCAGTTTTGATGAGACTGTGTATCAGCTGCAACTACCTACTGACAAAAAAGAAATTTTAGATAACGGCTTAACAGTGCTCGAAGATTGGGCAGGTGGCTTAAGTTTTGACACAACAGAAATTAATAAAGAACGTGGTGTGGTTTTTTCCGAGTGGAGAGACGGACTGGGTGCCAGCAAACGCATGTTGGATAAATACCTGCCTGTGGTATATTACAAATCAAGATACGCTGAACGACTACCCATTGGAGATACCTCCGTGTTATTGCATGCACCTTATGAACGCTTAATTTCCTTTTATAAAAAATGGTACCGCCCGGATTTGATGTCTGTAATAATTGTTGGTGATATTAATGTAAATGAAATGGAGAGTGAGGTAAAGAAGCGTTTTGGTGCTTTAAAGAACCCGGAAAAAGAGGAGAAGAAAGAAACATATATTTTACCGGAACACGCGCAGACACTTGTTTCTGTTTGTACTGACCCCGAAGCTACTTATTCAAGAGCAATTGTAATTTATAAGCATCCGGCAGAAAATTACAATTCCGTTGATGGTTTTAAAAAATACCTGATGAATAATTTATTCAGTGGTATGTTCAATAACCGACTTCAGGAATTGATTCAACAGGCTAATCCTCCATTTTTTGCAGCTTATTCGGGTTACGAAAAAGAAACACGTGCAAATGATGCGTACAATTTAACAGCAGTTGCCAAAAGCGGGCAAACTATTGATGCATTAAAATCAATACTAACGGAAGATGAACGTGTTCGAAGGTATGGTTTTACTCAAACTGAACTGGACAGACAGAAGTTAGAATTAATAACCGGTTATGAAAATGCATTGAAGGAAAAAGATAAAACTGAATCCGGAGATTTAGTGAGTGAATATGTCTCTAACTTCTTAGAAGATGTTCCGGCACCGGGCATAGAAAAGGAAGCCGAATTAGCAAAAAAATTACTCCCGGATATTTCATTAAAAGACATTAATGAATTACCCGGAAAATATATTACCGATAAAAATTGTGTGATTGTTTTAACGGCACCTGAATCTGAAAAGAAATTCTTACCATGGGAAAATGATATAAAAGATATTGCGGAAAAAGTAAAAAGTGCTGATATAAAACCTTACGAAGACAAAACAAGTAATGAACCGTTACTGGCAGAAAAGCCTAAACCTTCACCGGTTGTAAAAGAAACAAAAAATACGACGTACAACATTACTACATTAGAGCTAAAGAATGGTGTGCGTGTTTTATTAAAACCAACTGATTTTAAAAACGATGAGATATTGATGACTGCTTACAGTCCGGGAGGTACCTCATTATATTCAGACGATGATTATATGAGTGCTGATTATTCAAATGCCATTGTAGCAGAATCAGGGGTTTCAAAATTTGATAAGATTACATTACAAAAAATGTTGTCTGGAAAAACAGCCTCATCGTATCCCTATGTTGGTGAATTAAATGAAGGTTTTAGTGGCAGCAGTAATCAAAAAGATGTAGAAACAATGTTGCAACTCACTTATTTATATTTCACTCAACCACGAAAATCACTGGATGATTATAATTCATTCATGTCAAAACAAAAAAGCGCCAATGAACATATTCTTGACAATCCGGGAGCTTATTTTTCGAACAAGTTTCAGAATATTATTTTCAACAAAAACATACGCAGAGGATTAACAACCGTCGATAAACTGGAAAAAGTGGATTTTGAAAAATCTTATAAAATTTATCAGGAACGTTTTAAAGATGCATCTGATTTTACATTTATTTTTGTAGGTAATTTTGAAATAGACCAACTAACACCACTCTTGGAAACTTATCTCGGTGGGTTGCCATCAAACGGACAAAAGGAAACGTGGAAAGACCCGAACATAATTAAAAAGGAAGGTGTGGTGAATTCCAGAATTAAGATGGGAAAAACACAAAAAGATTTGGTGGGTATCTATTTTCACGGGCAAACACCCTGGACTGAAGAGAGTAGTTACATTTTTAACTCGATGATAAAAGTGCTGGATATTCAATTACGTGAAGCATTGCGGGAAGATAAAGGTGGTGTATATGGCGTTGGCGTAAATGGTGCTTTTGCTGAACGTCCTAAAAATGCTTATGGAATCAACATTCAGTTCAATACTGAACCTGCACGTGTTAATGAATTGATAAAGGCGGTATACGACAATATTGATTCACTGAAACAAAACGGAACAACAGAAGAAAAGATTAAAAAAGTGAAGGAAACTCAACGTCGCGAACGCGAAATGAGTTTAAAAGAAAATAATTTCTGGTTAAATGCTATTCAATACTACGATGAATACGGAAAAGATATAAATACGTTGGATGATTATTACAAAAGAATTGATGAATTAACTGCACAAAAAATCAAAGAAGCTTTTAATAAATATTTTGACATGGATAATCATATTGAAGTAGTCTTAGAACCGGAAAAATGAAAAGTTTAATCAGTTATTTTCTACTGCTAAGCATAAAATATTTTTCAAGATTATTTTATCGTTTTGAAATCGGCTGGCCTGAGAAAAGAATAAAATGGGGCAAAATCAGGCTACTCATTTTCTTAAATCACACCTCCCTGTTTGAGTTTCTGTATTTGGGTATCTTGCCCAATCACTTTCTTAGAAAACTATCTAAAAGAATGGTGGCACCTGCAGCAAATAAAACGCTGGACAGGCCCATCGTTGGTACATTTTTTAAGATGTTCAGTCCCGGCATGATTTCCATCACGCGCAAAAGAGATGACAGCTGGGAGAATTTTCTGGAATCTATTTATGAAGACTCAATCATTTTGATTGCACCGGAAGGCAGAATGAAAAGAAAAAACGGACTTGACTTAGAAGGCAATAAAATGACAGTAAAACCCGGTGTGGTAGATATTATTAATGGTTTGCAAAGCGGAGAAATGGCTATTGCGTATAGTGGTGGCCTGCATCATGTACAAATTCCTGATGAAGGATTACCAAAACTCTTTAAAACCATAAAGATGAATATTGAATTATTTGATATTCCTACTTATAAAGCTATGTTTAATGCAGAAATCGGCAGTAATATCTGGAGGCAATTAGTTCTGAACGATTTACAAATGCGCCTTGAGACAAAAGTTCCGGGATAATATTGCGAAAGTTTTATTTGTAACCGCTTTATTATTTAACTTTATTTCAAAAGATTCTAATGTGGATATTAATCAGCCCTGCATTTATAAGATATTTTACACCAAAAAATATTTCGGGCATCAGTATATTTCCTTTTATTATCTTAGAAAGAAAAGAAATAAAAGAGGATAAAACTTTTGTCCGGCATGAGCTGATTCATATTCGTCAGCAAATGGAACTCATACTGGTTTTATTTATCATTCTTTACTATCTGGAATTCTTAATCTTGTTTATAAAATACGGAAATTTGCAGCAAGCATACCGTAATATTTCTTTTGAACGGGAAGCTTATGAAAACGAATCCAATTATAACTACCTGAAAACAAGGAAATGGTTTTCTTTTATTAAATATTGGTAAAACGGCTCGAAATTTGCTGAATAAGAAATACCTTTGAGAAATAATATAAATAGTATGCAAGAAATAAATGTGTTTGTAGTAGATGATCACCAGATTTTTTTAGATGGAATAGTTTCTTTACTGGATGATGAACCGAATATAAAAATTGCAGGAACTGCACATAACGGCAAACAAGCGATAGAACGTATTAAGAACACAAAAGTAGATGTAGTATTGATGGATATCAATATGCCTGAAATGGATGGAATTGAAGCAACAAAAATCTTACGCAAATCAAATCCCGAAATAAAAATTATGATGCTGACTATGCACAGTGAACCACGTTTTATAAAAGAATGTCTGGAAATCGGTGCAAAAGGGTACGTACTTAAAAATATTTCAAAAGATGATTTATTAAAAGCAATTGATACCGTTTTTCAGGACAAACCGTATTTGGATCAGGATGCTCAGGAAAAATTAATTTCTTCCATTTCAAACTCAGACGAAGAAGAGGAAAAAAATTATGACGAACTGGCAGCGCAAATTACACAACGTGAATTGGAGATTTTACAGTTGATTGCCTTAGGCTTAACTTCGCAGGATATTGCCAATAAATTATTCATTAGCAAAAACACCGTGGAAACACATCGCAAAAATATGCTGGCAAAACTAAATGTAAACAATACAGCTGCATTGCTGAAAATTGCATATAGAAAGGGGTTGGTGTAAAATATTCCAACTAGCTTGTTTTATGTTTTATGCAATTCATTCTCCTTTTCCCATGCCATAAAGCGTTCAATTTCTTTATTCACTGTTTTTATCAGATAACCAATGATAAAGATGTCATCTATCTGTCCGATAATTGGTATAAAATCAGGGATTAAGTCTAATGGATTAACAAAGTATATGAGTGCCGCCACAACAGCAATAATGGAACTGGTGGATATATTCTTGTAGTCACCTTTTGCCCAAGAGCGCACCATTCTTGTAAGTGCTATTATATTGTCCTGTGTTTTATAGAATGACTCTGTCGCCTCTCCTATCTTCAAGAAAACTTCATCTAAAAGCTTTGATACTTTTGTATCTGATGAAATAATTCTTTCAGCCTGTTTATATAAATCGTCGAATATTTTTTGCATAAAATGGGATGCTAAATTAAAAAATAATTCCTAACTCAATCTTTTTTTATAATCCTCGTAACCATAGGATTGCAATAATTCAAATTTACCATCTTTGTTCAGTATCCCAATATTGGGCAAGTTAATTCCGTTAAATGTTGTTGTTTTCACCATCGTATAGTGAATCATATCATCAAAAATAATATTATCACCAATTTTCAATTCATTTTCAAACTTCCAGGTGCCCATAAAATCACCGGCGAGGCAACTCATTCCACCTAAATTATATTCAAACCTTCCATCTTCGGTTGCACCCAAGACGTTAGGTTTATATGGCATTTCCAGGCAATCCGGCATATGGCAGGTAAAGGAAACATCTAACATGGCGGTCGGATAATCTCCATTCGGAACAATATCTAAAACAGTTGAAACCAGTACTCCGGTTTGCCAGCCTACTGCACTGCCGGGTTCTAAAATAATATCTTCAATATTCGGATATTTTTCTTTGAAACTTTTAAGTACCTGAATCAGATGTTCCGGTTCATAATCTTTCCGGGTGATGAGATGTCCGCCACCAAAGTTTAACCATTTTGCCTGTTTTATTAAAGGTTCATATAAACGGATAAATGATTCCAATACTCTTTCTAACGTATGAGAGGTATTTTCACACAATGCATGAAAATGAATACCTTCAATTCCATCAGGTAATTTATCAGGCATCAGATTTCTTGGAATTCCTAGACGCGAATTAGGTGAAGCCGGATTGTATAAATCAGTTTCTATTTCCGAATAGCCCGGATTTACACGCAAACCATAAGAAATATCACTACGCATTTTATCTTTATACATTTCAAATTGCGACAAAGAATTAAAGGTAATATGTGATGATATTTGCTGAATCTCATCGAACTCATGAGGAATATACACGGGGCAATATGTATGTGCCTTTACATTCATTTTTTCAAAAACTAATTTTGCCTCATGAAAAGAACTGGCTGTTGCACCGTATAAATATTTTTTCACCGTTGGGAATACTGCATGAAAAGAGAATCCTTTTAATGCACAAATAATATGTACACCAGCTTCATCCTGCACATGTTTTAATAATGTAAGATTTCTGAGTAGTTTTTCTTCTTCTAATACATACGATGGAGATGGCACATTTGGATAAAAATTCATACTAAAAATTAATTCTAATTTTCTTTTGCTATATCAGCTTTTAAAAATAAAGAATCTTCACGGAATTGACGAAAAAAGTAATACATCCTAAAAACTGAGTATTAGGACTCTTAGAACAGCATATTTTGTGCAAAAAACTGGAAATGTTAAAAAAATAGTTAAATATTATTAATTTTTTTAATAAAATATTGTAATTTAGTTCAACACAATAGGGACGATATCTGCTTTAGTATTCATTTTTTGGGGGAACGCACTACATTAAAATAATTTATTTATCATATTTAATTCATTTAAAATGAGGAAATTCTACATATTAGTATTACTTTCTTTTACTTTTATTACTGTTGTTTCCGGAAAAATAGTGCCGGAAGATAAACAAGAAAAATTATCAGAAAATGGTATCGCTTTAATTGACAATACTAAATCCTACACAGACCATCAGTATTATTTATTATCAAGTTTTGATTTTAACAGTTACAGAAATTATGAATCAAAAAGAATAGTTCAGATTGAAAATGGTCCGCTGATTGAACTATCTTCTTTAACAGAAATGCAAAATTTGAATAAACCTATTTCATCTGAACTTTTAGAAAAGAAGAAAGAAGAAAAAATCACCCCTACCTTAAAGAAGATAATTACTTTGATAAATATAGGGTTCTTACAACCTCCTGTATTAAATACCGAAACAGGTTATTAATCTAAAAATCTTTAGTTACTAAAAATATAAAATGCTGATATGAAGAGATGTTTATTTTTACTCGTACTGTTAGGTATTAATTATTTATGTGCATATGCTGCTCCCGGAGATGATTGTGCAACTGCAATTGCAGTCTCCTCAAATGGATGTTCTGCTGCCGGGGCTTATGACAATACAGGAATAACAGGCACATTAGCTGCCCCTTCCTGTTTTACAGGAGGAAACAACAATGGCTTCTGGTTTCGCTTTGTTGCTACCACACGAATTGTAAATATAACTGTTAACGGGGGTACATTAACTCAACCTCAAATTGCATTATTGCAGCCGGCTGCTGGAGGATGTACAGGCACTTTTACAGAATTAGGCTGTAACAGTTCAGGTGCTGCTACAGCTACTGTGAATTACAGTAATCTTACTATCGGAAATACCTATTATATTTATGTAGATGGCCGGAATAATTTAGTTGGAACATTTCAATTATGTTTAAATTCTCCTGTTGCACCCTCAAATGATAATCCATGTAATCCGATTGTTTTACCCACAAATAATTTTTGCTCAGGCGCAAATGCGTTTACCAATGTTGGTGCAGGTAGTGAAAATTTATTTACATCATTTCCGGGTTGCTGGACAGCTACCGGTGCTCTGAATACAGTATTTTTCCAGTTTACTGCAACCGGGATATATAACAATATTGTCATTTCAGGAAATTTAAATCAGCCTCAGGCGGCTATCATTCAAACCGGAAACTGTAACGGTTCTACTTTTACCATTCCGGGCGGAGTAAGTAGTTGTGTATCTGCTGCAGGAACTACATTAACCATGAATGCAAACAACCTTACACCCGGCCAAACTTATTTAATTGCAGTTGATGGAGGAATAGATAATGTAGGTACATTTCAAATTTGTTTAAATAGTTACACGCCAACAGCTGGCCCTGTAAATGATATTTGTGCAAATGCAAAACCTTTATGTCCAAATGTTTTGGTTTCCGGAACAACTGTAAATGCTACTAACAGTAATGATATCCCAATTGGCAGATGGACGTGTAATGCAGTTTTGGATAATCCGGTCTGGTTTACTTTTGTTGCCAATACTCCTGTACAACCAGTAGTAATTAATTTAAATACTGTTTGTAATGCAAATTATTTGCAGGTAGAAGTATTTAATTTTACAGGTGCTTCAGGTCCTTGTAATGCTGCAAATAATAATCAGTTTACCAGTATAGGATGCAGTGAATTTACATCTGCCTCAACTATTACTATTCCTGCAGCCAGTATGGTAGCTGGTCGTACTTATTACGTTCTTGCGGATAACTGGCCGGGTAATTCTTGTAATTTTAATCTAACAGTAACCGGAAATGCCGGTGCAAATGCCGGTGCAGACCAAAATATATGTATTTCTGCACCACCTTTTAATAATGTTGGTTCTCCACCGGGAGGTACATGGTCAGGAAATGGAATTACTAACGCGGCAACAGGTGCTTTTGATCCAAAATTAGCCGGTTATGGTGCTCATACACTATTTTATACAAATGGTGCTTGTACTGATTCTAAAATTATAAATATTTCAGGCCCGCAGGTTGTATGTTCAAATGATGTAACAATTTGTGGTGGCTCTACTCAAATAGGGGGAAGTGCAAATGTATATCCTGCTGCTAATTTGGTTTCATTCACAAATACTACTGATTACGCAATTCCGGATAACAACGCAACAGGTGTATCCTCTGTAATTAATGTTTCCGGAGTAAATCCAAATACTGTTGCAATTAATCCGATTCAAAGAGTATGTCTAAATATTAATCATCCTTATACCGCTGATTTAGATATTTATTTGCGCTGCCCGGGAGGAACTCAAATTGAATTATCTACTGATAATGGAGGAACTGGTGATAATTATACTAATACCTGCTTTATACCTGCTGCTACTTCTATTACTACGGGCACTACGCCATTTACCGGAAATTTCTCTCCAGAGCAACCTTTTACAAATTTAAATGCATGTTCAGTTAATGGTAACTGGAGTTTATTTATTCAAGATGATGCTGGTGGTGATGTTGGTTCTTTATTAGACTGGACTATTTATTTTAATAACCAAAATACGGTTAATTATGTCTGGTCCCCAACTGTAAACATGATAAATTCAACAACATTAAATCCTACGGTGTCACCTGTTACATCAACTACTTATTATTTAACTGCTACAGACAATAATTCTTGTTCTGCAGTCGATTCAGTAAGAGTAACAGTTGGAGGTTCTATTGCGGGCCCAAATCAATCTATATGTTTAAATACAAGTACTTCATTTGCATCTTCCGGAACAGGTACATGGACTCCCTTACCAACAAACCCTGCTGCCGTAGCAATTACATCCACTTCAAATCCTATTTCAAATGTAGGGCCTTTTAACACAATTGGTAATTATGATTTTGAATGGAATACTGGTTCATGCAGAGATACTGTACGAATTATTGTTAACTCAGCGCCTGTAGCAAATGCAGGGGCGGATCAAACGCTTACCTGTGCTACTACTTCCGTTACCGTTGGTGCGCCTACAGTGGCAGGTAATACCTATGCCTGGTCGCCACCGGCCGGTTTGTCTGTCAATAATATTGCACAGCCTGTCGCCAATGCGCCCGGTACTTATACACTCACTGTAACCAATACTGCTAACGGGTGTACTGCTTCTGATGCCGTTACCATCTCGCAAAATATAACGCCGCCTGTAGCAAATGCAGGGGCGG
>DAORIK010000081.1:0-12289 GCA_035438465.1 Chitinophagales bacterium
GAAAAATTAATGTACAAACCGAGAACATCTTTCCGATTATTAAAAAATTCTTGTACTCCGACCATGAAATTTTCTTACGGGAGCTGGTGTCGAATGCCGTGGATGCCACTAAAAAACTGAAAGGGTTGGCGCAACTGGGCGAAGCAAAAGGCGACCTCGGTGATTTAACCATTGAAATAAAAATTGACAAAGAAAAAAACGCACTTACCATTTCAGACAAAGGGTTAGGAATGACAGCTGATGAAGTGAAAAAATACATCAATCAGATTGCTTTCTCATCCGCCGGTGAGTTTGTGGAGAAATTAAAAAATACGGATTCCAATGCCATTATCGGGCATTTCGGATTAGGTTTTTATTCGGCTTTCATGGTGGCGGATAAAGTAGAAATTAATACCAAATCTTATAAAGATGAACCTGCCGTAAAATGGACCTGCGATGGCTCTACCGAATTTACACTAGAAGAAATCGACAAGACAGAACGCGGCTCTGAAATTATTTTGTATATCGCAGAAGATTCTAAAGAATTTTTAGAAGAACACCGAATAAAATCCTTGTTGAATAAATATTGCAAGTTCTTACCGATTCCGATTCAGTTTGGTTTCAAATGGCAAAGTGAAGAAGATAAAAAAGCGGAGAAACCACAAGAACCGGAAATCATCAACAACACGAATCCTGCCTGGACAAAAACACCATCCTCTTTAACAGATGAAGATTATAAAAATTTCTATCGTGAGTTGTATCCGATGAATTTTGATGAGCCTTTATTCTGGATTCATTTGAATGTAGATTATCCATTCAACTTAACCGGAATTCTATATTTCCCAAAATTGAAAAAGAATTTTGAGGTACAAAAAGACAAAATTCAATTATACAGTAATCAGGTTTTCGTTACAGATAATGTGGGTGAAATTGTTCCGGAATATCTGACTTTGCTGCATGGTGTAATTGATTCACCGGATATTCCGTTAAACGTATCTCGCTCCTATTTGCAAAGCGATGGCAATGTAAAAAAAATCAATCAGCATATTTCTAAAAAAGTTTCTGATAAACTACAGGAAATTTTCAATAACGACAGAAAACAGTTCGAAGAAAAATGGAGCGACATTGGTTTGTTTGTGAAATATGGTATGATAAGCGATGAGAAATTTTATGAAAGAAGTAATTCTTTTGCTTTATTTCCAACTACGGAAAATACATTTTATACATTTGCAGAATTGAAAGAAAAAATAAGCGCCAACCAAACGGATAAAGACGGCAATTTGGTGGTGTTATATACTTCTGACGAAGAAGAACAGCACAGCTATATCATACAAGCAAAAGAACGTGGCTATGAAATCGTGAAACTGGATACCATGATCGATAATCATTTTATTCAGCAAGTGGAAATGAAAAACGACAAGACGCAATTCAAAAGGGTGGATGCGGATATCGTTTCTAATTTAATTCCAAAAGAAGAAGAGGTGGGCTCTGTGTTATCAAAAGAACAAGAAGAAAAATTGAAAACCTTGTTTGAGACCACTATTGAAAAAAGCAAAGCTGACATTGAATTAAAAGCATTATCACCAACAGACGCACCGATTGTGATTACACGAAATGAATTTATGCGCAGAATGGTGGAAATGCAAAAATTAGGCGGTGGCTCACCGTTTATGTTTGGCGGAATGGATGAAAAACTGAATTTAGTGATTAACACCAATCATCCAATCAATTCAAAATTGTTGGAAGAAGATGCTGCGCATCAGGAAAAACACATCAAGCAGTTATACGATTTAGCATTGTTGTCACAAAATATGCTGAAAGGCGAAGCACTGACAAAGTTTGTTGCAAGAAGTTTTGAGTTGATATAGTATTTCCTGCATTGTGCCACGATAATCGTGGCACAATGCGGGAAATCTGAAACTATTTCCGCTTTTTTAACGTTATAATCTGACGTTAAACTATTAATTTTGCCACATGTTCCGCTTTTTTAAATATATAGTATTGTTTGTGCTTGGTTATAAGGTGCTGAAAATGTTGTTTGCTGAAAATCAATCACAGCAAAAAGTACCTCAAACACCACCGAAGCCGAATATCAACTCTAACAATTATCAGCAAAATACTACTTCTTCGCCATATTCAAAATTCAGTGATGCTGAAGCAATTGATTATGAAGAAATAAAATAAAGTTGTCAATTGAAGAATATTGCACTTTACAATTTTCTCATTTTGCTATTCATTTAACTATATTTGTCAACGAATTTATTGTCAACTCTAAACTAAAAAAATGAGTCTCGATCAAAATATTAACAACGAATTAAAAGACGCAATGCTTTCTAAAAATGAGGTGAAATTGCGAACTATTAAGGCAATAAAAGCTGCCTTTTTAATTGCTAAAACGGAAAAGGGTGCAAGCGGAGAAATAACACAGGAGCAGGAAATAAAAATACTGCAAAAATTATTTAATCAACGAAAAGAATCCTTTGAAATCTTCACCAAAGAGAATCGTCCTGAATTAGCGATAAAAGAAAAAGAAGAAATGGATGTCATTGCTTCTTATTTGCCAAAACAAATGAGTGATGATGAATTGAAAGCAATAGTACAGGCAACCATTACGGAAACCGGTGCTACCTCTGTAAAGGATATGGGAAAAGTAATCGGTTCGGTTTCTAAAAAAGTTGCAGGTCAGGCTGAAGGTGCACGTATTTCTGCTTTAGTAAAAGAATTGTTAGGCGCATAACTTTTCTAAAGTTTAAAAACTTTAGAAAAGTTAATTATAAAAATATGCAGCACATCATTTTTGATTTAGACGGTACCATTTCCAATCCTGAAGCAGGCATTCTGAATGGTTATAAATATACATTCCCGACATTAAATATTGATACACCAGACGATGCCACTTTGCGCACACTTATAGGGCCGCCCTTACGCAAAGTATTTGAAGAAATGTATAATCAACATTCAGATACAGCAACACAGGCTATTGCAACTTATCGGGTGTATTACAACCAATTAGGCGGTGCATTTGAAAATGAATTATATGAGGGAATGATTGAGTTAATTCAATCTCTGCACCGGCAACAGAAAACATTGCACATTGCAACTCACAAAGGTGCTATGGTACATGAAATTCTGAAGCATTTTCAAATCAGAGATTATTTCAGACAGTTACAACATTACAATGAAGAAAAAAATATTGTAACCAAAGAAAAAATGATTGAACTCATCTTAGAAGAGGAAAAAATTACTGATTTACATAAAACAATCATGATAGGCGACAGACATTCTGATATTGAGGCAGCTAAGTATACCGGAATAAAAAGTATTGGCGTTACTTATGGTTTTGGTTCAATAGAAGAAATAGAAGACGCAAATCCTGATTTTGTAGCAAATAATGTGGCAGAACTGCACACTATATTGCATTCCTTATAAGTATATTAATCCTTAAGAAAATAAACTGCTTTCACCTGCAAGCGGTAAAAGAAAGAAATAATAAGGAAAAGAGTTTCTTTTCAGGAGAAAAATAAATTACTCCAAGATACATGTTACATCAGCGGATTCTTTTGCCGCACATTCAGATTCTGTTAGTCCGGTATACGTTCCTACTACTTCAAAATCACTGTTTGTACAGGTGCAGGTGGAGCTGCTATCTCTGTCTTTTCCGCAAGCGCTTATAACCAATGTTGTTATAAACAAAAAATATAGTTTCTTCATAGCTTTTGTTTTATAGTTAAATTTAATTCATTTTTAAACAATTCAGTGTTAATTTTTTCAGTTAACTTTGAGATTTCTAATACTACTCATGAAGAAAATATATTCATTCCTATTGCTGTTATTCGTTGTTTTATTTTTGGCAGCAAAAAATAATATTGCCGGCGAAGCTGAAAAACTAAAACAAACTGAATTGGCATTCAGCAAATTATGCGGTGAAAAAGGTATGAAGATTTCATTTCTCGCTTATGCGGATAAAAATGTAATCAAAGCAGAAGGCGACAATCAGTTTCCGGTTATTGGTATTGATTCATTAGCTGCTTCCTTTTCTGATGAGCGTGAAAATTTTAAATTAGAATGGTATCCTACGAAAGTTGAAGTGAGTAAATCTAAAGATTTAGGTTTTACTTTTGGCAACTGGATTTTAACCAAAACGAATGGCGATAAAAAATACGGCATTTATTATACAGTCTGGAAAAAACAAAAAGATAATACTTGGAAATTTATTTTTGACGGCGGAAACTCAACGCCGGGTCTTCTAAAAGATTAATCTATACTGCAGCAAATAAACTCCGGCACCCGCTAAAAAACCCAAAAGTGCGAGTAACGATATTCTTTTCAAATACCAGAAAAACGGAATGTTCTCCATGCCCATAGCAGCTACACCAGCTGCGGAACCTATTATTAAGCAACTACCTCCCGTGCCGGATGCATATGTCAAAAACAACCAGAAAAAATGATCTGTCGGATACGTTTGCAAGCTATACATACCTTGTGCTGCCGCAACCAATGGCACATTATCAATTACGGATGACAATATACCAATCATTATTACAATAAGAGATTCATTACCGATTTTTGCATTCAGCTGTTGCGCTAATTGCGTTAGCAACCCCGCAGACTGCAATGCACCAATACTTATTAAGATGCCTAAGAAAAATAAAATGCTTGGGGTATCAATTTTTCTAAGTGCATGCAATACTGATAAATTATTTTTATCTGCTTCATCTTTCTCGCTGTGAATGATTTCTGTTAAAACCCACATTACTCCCAAACCAAATAAGATACCCATATATGGTGGTAAATGAGTAATAGTTTTATAAATTGGCACAAACAACAATGCTGCGATTCCGATAAAAAATACTGCTGTCCGCTCAAACGAAGTGCTGTCTGTTTTTTCTTCTGGTTGTTCAGGCGTTTCTACTTGTCCTTTCATAAAAAATGACAATGCAATTAATGGTAATAATAAGCAAATCATACTTGGCAAAAACAAATGCGTAATTATTTTTACAGTACTTATTTGTCCTCCTAACCAAAGCATAGTAGTAGTTACATCTCCAATAGGCGACCAGGCACCGCCTGCATTAGCAGCAATTACCACCATTCCTGCAAAAAGCAATCTGTCATTTTTCTCTTTAATAATTTTTCTAAGTAAAGAAACTATAACAATTGTTGTAGTTAAATTATCTAATAATGCTGAAAGGAAAAAAGTAATAATGCTGATAAGCCATAGCAGCGTTCTTTTATTTTTAGTTTTAATTCTTTCCGTAATTAACAGAAAGCCATCATGTGCATCTATTAATTCTACTATCGTCATCGCGCCTAACAAAAAAAACAGGATGCCGGAAATTTCACCCAAATGTTCATTCAGATGGTGTACCACTACTTCTTTATCCTCACTGAATAAGACACAAATAGTCCAACATAATACACCGGTAAGCAAAGCAGAAGCTGCTTTATTTATTTTTAAAGAATGTTCGGTTGCAATGGCAATATATCCTATAATAAAAGTACATACTAACAAGATTGCCATAATGAATTAGTTTAGATTTGATGACCTAAATCTATAAATTAAACTTTAAAACTTTACAGAAATTATATATTACACAACAACTCCAGATTCTGGCCTTTGAGTTGTTTTTTTGTGAGTTCGTAATTTTTAGTAAAACCCAGGATAAATCCTCCACCGCCGGCGCCGCAGAGTTTTAAATAATATTCACCGCTGTCTAATCCGCGTTTCCACATCTTATTAAACAAAGTCGGTATCATTGGTTTGAAATGTTCAAACTGGAATTTAGAAAGTAATTTCATGTAAGCAAACAAGGTTTCTTTGTCGCCATCTAAAAATGCCTGTATGCAGTTGTTGGCAAATGGTTTCAATTGCTTGTCCACGAACTCGCGGAATGTTGGCTCTTCCATTTTCTGCATATAGTATTTCACTAAAGGTTCAGTGCTGCGGGAAATACCTGTATCTATCAGGAATATGGCGCCTTTGCCTTCACTATTCAATTCTACTTTCACCGGTTCTACCCCATTTTTTCCATTAATCAGTAAAGGTAAATTCAAATAACAAATCAATGGGTCTACACCGGAACTGCTGCCGTGAAAATAAGATTCCATTTTTGCGAAGACAGCTTTCAAGGACAATATGGTTTCTTTATTTGGTGCATCATCAATGCTTATTTTATTCTTTGTATATTTTCCATAAACAGCTGCAACCAAAGCACCGCTGCTGCCTACACCAAAACCTTGAGGAATAGATGACTGAAAATACATACCGTTTTCGATGTCATTTTTAAATGCATCAATATCGAACTCTATCGTAAGTTTTTTATCCTTTAAAAGTTGTTCTAAATAATTGGCAAAATCTTGTAAATGGTCGTTAGATTCTGAAACGAATTGTTCATTCATCTCATTAACATCGAACGTCAGTTTTCCCTGAAATTCATTATACGGCAAAGTCAGTCCCATTGAGTCCTGAATAATGCTGTACTCACCGAAGAGCAGAATTTTTGAATTAAAAGATGGTTCGTTTCTCATTTTATTTTGCTTGGACCTTTACCAACCTGGTCGTAAATCACTTTACCCTGCTCACAATACTCTAACAAGACTTGTTGAATAAATGTTTCCACTTCAGGAGCATTTTCTTCACAATACAGCAAATGTACGTTTGGTCCCGCATCTAAAGTGTAGTACAAAGGTACACCTTTTTCTGCACGGTAGGTTTTTATTAAATCAATAATTTTCAGTGTATTAGGTAGCATCAGCATATATGAAGGTGTGGAACACATCATCAATGCATGCAATGTAAGTGCTTCATTTTCAACTATTTCTCCGAATTTGTTTACATCTCCGTTATGTAAACAATCAACAAGGGTGGAAAGATGGCTTTCTGCCTGTTTATACCTGCTTTGCGCAAACGGATTGCCTTCCATCAATGCATGACCAGTCCTACTCGATACAGATTTTTCATCGCTGGAAACAATCAGTATAGCATCTTTAAATGTTTTAAATACAGGATGGACTTTGTCATAATACGGAATACCATGTTCATTGCTTGATAATGGAATAGCATCATGTTTACCCCAAACTGACAAATAAGGAAACACCGAACGGCAGGCACTTCCAGAGCCAAGACGAGCTATCATACTTGCCTTTTCAAAAAACTGTGTTGGAAACATCCCACCATCCAAAGTATTCTCAATATCTGTTAAACACAATGCCAATGCGGCCATTGAAGATGCAGAACTTGCAATTCCTGTAGAATGCGGAAAAGAATTAGTACTGTTTATTTCTAAAGAAAAATGTGGTAAAAACGGAAAGTGCGGGATGATACTTTCGAGGAATTTCATGATTTTATCCGCAAACTTTGGATTTTCTTTTCCTTCAAATAAAAAATTTAGCTGTATGGACTTGTCTTGTGATGTCTTAGCTGTATATCTTACAGAAGTTTCAGTATATGCATTGTTTAAGGTAAAACTTATAGATGCATTCCGGGGCAGTTGGTTGCCATATTTTCCCCAGTATTTTACGAGTGCGATATTTGAAGGTGACCTCCACGCAACCTCTCCTTGTATGTTTTTAAACGGATTTGACATTACCTGCAAAAATACAAACGTAAAATGGATTTGAATGTTTATTTGCGTTATCAGAAATAAAAAAATCCCGCTCCTAATATTATGGGGCGGGATTTTCTTATCTCCGTACTTATCTTTTACAAACCATTAATAGATATACCAAACACGATTGGATTGAACTTTGGCCCTTTATTAGTAGAAAATGCACTGCCGATAGAATAATAACCAAAGATACTTACCGGTCCGTAACCACCACGAATGGTTGGTCCATAGCGGAATTTATTCATATTGGCTACTTTAATGTCTTTAAAAGTTATTTGCTCACCATCGTTTTTGTAAGGGTCTTCGCCTTTATATTTCCATTTACTGCCAATTAAGAAACCAAATTTAAATCCCACTGCTATCTTCCAGCTCATCCCTGTTTTTTTGTTGGGTGCTGAACGGTAGCGGAATTCGATTGGAATATCGATATAGGTCATATTCAGTTTAGATTTCTTGGAGCTGATAGAATCGCCGAAAGAATAGAAACGAGTTATAGTATCGCGGTGCCAGCTCATACCATAATTTTTAAAGTAGTAATTTTCTGAACCAACGCCAATTCCCGGCGCGATACTAAAGTTTCGTGGTTTTGTTTTTTTGCCTAACAACACATCATACATAAAATATACATTGATACCTCTGTTGAAACCGCTTAATTTAAAATCGTTTGGCACGGTCACACCTCCATCTTTTTTAACGATAGCATTCATCAATGCTAATTCTATAACCAATCTGTCTTTTGCAGATGTAATTCTTTTTTTCACCTGAGCAGAAATACCTTTAGGTGGAGTTGCTGTAGTATCTTGTCCAAAAACAACCACAAAAGAACAAACCGCAATCAGAAAACTTAAAACAATCTTACGCATAAATCAATTTTCTCATTAAAAATATTCCGAACTTCCGAATATTCGGAACGGAATGCAAAAATAAGATTATTAATTGATTGTACGTGTGAATTAACCTTTATTAATTAAAACAAAATCGGTAAATCGTAGTATCTGTTGAATATATTGGTAGCAAAGCTCACCATAAATGAATTGCTCTTTAGTCCTTGTGTTCCCAAATCCTTAGAAGTATATTTTCTGAATTGCAGCTTACCTTCTACCACCATGTTTATCTTGGGGTTAATTATAAATCCGGCGCGAATATCGTGATCAACAACGTTATAAGCAAAACCATTCTGTATTTTTACATTCGTAAGCTTGGATGCATTGGATGCAATATCCATAATATTATTACCAAAATTCTGACTTAGTGCTGAGTCGGCTGCGGTTTGTATATAAGACATCTTGTAGGATGTATAAAAGCGTTTATACTGATAATTAACCATTACGAGCAGCTCATTAAAATTAGCCCCCATAGGATGACCGAGTGATTGATTGTAATGATAATATCCGATAGCACTGTCTTCTCCCTGATAGCTATATGGACGAACGCTATTGTATTCCGCCTGAAAATTGAGATTCTTTATTCCGCCTACATCAAAATATTTCACACCTGCCTGCCAGCCCATTCTGCGGTCTGATGTATTTTTCCTGCCGTATTTATTAATCATAAACTGACCATACAATACTACATATTTCGGACAGGTTACTTTTACATTCAAGCCGTACACTTTGGTGGTATTTGCATCCAGTTTCTTCTGAAAGGCTCTTGCCCCTATTAGTGGATTCAGGAAATTGTAATCAAAAAAGTTATTGCCTTTTGCTGTAGTTCTTCTCCAGGTAATGCCTTCAAAAACACCAAGCTGTAAAAACTTTGCAGCATCTATGCTGAAATAATTAAATGTAGCTAATTTGCGGGGAAACCCTTGTCCGAAATCATTGAAATTTCTTAAGTTATCAATCAACTCGGCATATATATTGACATACTTTATGCGCCACACGTTTGTAGTAAATTGAATATACGGATAAGTATAAGCATTGTCAGATAAAAACAAAGAGCGATAACCATCACCAATAAAATGCTTACCATTACCCAATTGAATATTAAATTGCTTTACCGGCGAATAAGATATGTATGCATTGATACTGGAAAAATCCAATCCTCCTTTTCCTCGGTTACGAATATTGCCCTCTCCGGGTACTACCCCTGTTTGAAAATTATAAACCCCTACATAAGACGGAAATTTGCCTACTGTATTTAGAAACGAGGTATAAATAGTTACTTTTTTACCAATATCTGCTCGCAGTTCCAGCCCTTTTAAATTGTAACTTAATAATTTTTTTGAAGAAAGGTCATATCCAAATCCGATGTTTAGAATCGGATTAATGGTAACATATACTTTCCGGTTTTTGTATCCTTTATCATAAATGTTATCTTCATAAAAAACGGAATCTTTTGCCAGAATTTTGCCATAATGTTTTACATATCCATTTTCATCAAACTCCAGTAAATTTTCATAGCCGAAAACATTTGCAAATTTGTTGAACCAATTGGTGTGTTCCATGCGTTGAAAATGCTGCACGGTATCAGGATAAACAAATTGGTATACTTCTGAAGCATTATAAGGTTTTACAGCAGAATGAAAGACTGCCTTATCCCAAGCATTTAATGATTTCTCATAGTTGAGTATCATGTTTCTGTTGAGTGGCAGATTTTCTTGTTGTGCATTCGCAAAAACAGCAGAAGATAACAGCAGAAATAAAAGCAGATATTTTTTAGAATGCATTTTCTTCACCTCGAATCATATTGATAATGGTCATTATAATAATTTTGACATCTAGCCCAAAACTCCAGTTTTCGATATACCACACATCCGCTCTTACTCTTCCTTCCATATCCATTACATCTTTGGTTTCACCTCTATAACCATTTACCTGAGCCCAACCTGTAATACCGGGTTTTACTAAATGCCGAACCATAAATTTATCAATTATTTTGGAATATTCTTCTGTATGCTTCAACATATGTGGTCGCGGACCAATTACTGACATCTGACCAAGAAATACATTAATGAACTGTGGCATCTCATCAAGGTTAGTTCTTCTTAATAATTTACCAATTGGTGTAATGCGCTGATCGTGTCTGGTAGCCTGCTTATAATGCGCATCACTGTTGATATACATTGTCCTGAATTTGATGACCCGGAATGATTTATTTTTTATCCCTGAGCGTTCCTGTACAAAAAACACCGGACCTTTTGAGGTGAGCTTAATAATCAACGCCATCAATGGAATAAACCACCACAATACTAATAAAAACACCAATACTGAAAAACCAATATCGAATAATCGTTTTACAAAGCGGTTTACAATGTTTTCCAACGGCTCGTTTCGTAAAGTCATTACAGGAATCTGTCCGTAATAATCTATCTCTACTTTATTTAAATGATGCGTTAGAAAACGGGTTAAATCGGGTACAATTTTTACGCGGATTAAATTTTCGTCGCCAAACTGAATTAATTCTTTTATTCTGTCTTCTTCCTGATAAGGCAAGGCGCAAAACAACTCATCTATTTGGTGAGAGATTGCATATTGTTTCGCATCTTCCACATTACCTAAAATATGTTTTTGAATTTCAGTACTATATTTTTGCGGTTCATCATCATAAAAACCTAAAAACTGATACCCGTATTCAATTTTATGCTCCAGCATATTCTTAAACTCCTGTGCCGTGTCTCCTGCTCCAATAATCATTACCTTTCTGTTATTGAATCCGCGTGCTCTATAGATGCGAACAATTTTTATAAATCCAAATCTCCAGATGGTAGTAAGCACAAAAGCAGTGACATACATAATCAATAATACCTCTCTGGATAATTTAAAAGTCTGATTGAAATCTTTGAAAACAACGATATACGAAAAAGATAAAACAATCTCTAAAAAAAACAGTCGTATCATAGCTGATAACAACGTAAAAAAACGAGTGTTTCTGTACATGTCAAATGTACCGGAAAGCTGTGCGGCAAAGAGATAAATGATATTCAAATAAATCCACAACTGGAGATATTTGGAATCAAACATAAACCTGTAATTCCAACTAAAGATATGACCAATTACATAAGACACATTCAGGATGAATAAATCACCTAAAGCATGTATCAATACGTATAAATTGGTAATTCTTTTTTTCATATCTGTCTCGCTTTCCAACGTTGAGTTTACACTACAATAATTCTCTATTACACAGAATTCTTGCAATATGTTTCCCGACTTGAAAATTAAAAAAATTGCTTACGGCAATAATGGTTTCTTCTATTATTTCTATGTAATATAAGTTGTTGTTTTTCCCAAATGCGTTGCAAAAATACAATTATCTTTTTATGCACAACATTAAATAACAAAACTACACTCTATGCTTTTCTCAAAAATACAACAGAAATGGCAAAAGATGACATTTAAACGCAGATTCTATCTTTTAGATTATCAATTTAGCTAATTCTAAGTACTTATTTATCATTGTGATAGATATAAATCCGTGCTGTGTGCATATTTTTTACAGAGAATTTATGGAAAATACTTCATTTCGGTATCTTAATAGTATAAATTTGTTAACCGAAAATTCAGAATTATTATGAGCAAAGAAGCGACACTAAAAGAGCCAAAAGACGAAAAAGCAAAAGCACTCTTATTAACCTTAGAAAAGTTAGACAAGCAGTATGGAAAAGGTACTGTAATGAAATTAGGTGATAATAGCATTGTGCAGTCAGAAGTAATTTCTTCCGGCTCACTAGGCTTGGATTTAGCCTTAGGTATTGGCGGTAT
>DAORIK010000082.1:0-4449 GCA_035438465.1 Chitinophagales bacterium
AAAAGATGATGTGAATAATAAAATAACCGTTACTGCTAAATTATTATGCCCCATTAAAGAATCTGATGTAAAATCCATGAAAGCTTTACTTTCTAAAATTCCGATAGATGTAATTAATGTACAAATTGGAAGTAATATAGAAATTGATGAACTAGTCAGCGGAAAAGATGCAAAAACTATTCAGGACAAATTGAACTGTTTTTTTAATTCTATTCAATAATAATTTTTATATTTTAAACAAAAAAAACTTCACATTGCTGTGAAGTTTTTTTTTATAGTTCTGAAATTTATTTTGAACCTAATCTTGTAGAGAAATCGCTGATAATATTCTGATATTTTCTCAGAATTCGATCCCATTCACGAAACTGTTCGTCTGCTTTTACACTGGTTCCGGAAGCGCCGGAATATTCACTGACTAATTTGATTTTAAATGTAAGCGGGTTGGAATTTCCTAATTTAATAATCAATCTTGTACGTATTGTATTTTGCTGGAATGATTGCACACTCCATGCAGTTCTTAAGTAGGAAGTTTCCTTATCTGCAACTTCTACCGCATCAAAATAATCCGTAACAATCTGAGATGTTAATTTCCAGATTTCAGTTAAATCATATTTTTTGTTTACTTCCACTGAGAAATCAACGTTTGCCTGGTCAGTCTTAATAGATGCCTCAACTGCATCATCTTTTTTCATATCAAAGTACTGTTTCTTTGGAGGTGCTGTTTGACCTTTCTTGTAACAATATTCCTGTTCGTACTTTAAAAATCCTACCTTCTGGATTTTTACATTCACACAAGCACCCGGCGGAACTTTAACTTCTAGATTTCCTGTTCCCAGGTTTTGTCCGTCCACAATAATTTTTGCATCCGGTTCTGATGCACTTACTACAACTTTTGCACTACCACCTGCAAAAATCATTTGTGCAGAAAATAACAAAGTGAGAATTGATACTAAATGTTTCATGGTGTAAAATTAAAATTAAAATTATCCTACTCTGTTGGCTTTTCGGATACGCCTGTTTTTTAGAGAGGTTCTCAACTTTCCTCTATGTTTATACAAGTATACTATTTTTTTTTAATAAGTTTTAATATTTTATGTTTTTTCAATAGAGAACAATTCATAAAATTCACATTAAAGTCTATAATTCAAAATTCTGCGGCTTATCAACACATCTAAATGAAATATGGATATTTTGAGTTAATGCAAACTTGTTTTTAAGTGTATTTTTATAACACAAGTTTCTGATTTCAACAGAAATATGAAATAAAATGGGGAATTTTATATACAAATGCGTGGCATTAGCGTTAGAACCGTATAATGAAGAGAGTTTTCTTACGAATACGGTAAATTCCTATGAAAAAATATTAAATGAAATAGCAAAAGACGGCTGGGAATTTGTGAAAACTGATACCATACAGCTGCTATCACGGGAAGATAATTTACATCCTCAGTCAGTTGCCATTACAGAGACCGGTACGACTAAAATTCTTATTTTTAAGAAATACACAAGTGATATTAACGATAATCAACAAGAGTTGAATTTCGTTTTTAACGAACCTTTTTTAACTTGTCCTTCATGTCGAAACGAAATTAGCGCCGACGATATCTACTGTCAAAATTGCGCCCAAAAATTAAAATAAATGTTCTGCAGTCATTGTAATACACCTTTTGAAATACTTCCGCTCGCAGACGGGAAAAGCAGGTATTGCAAAAACTGCGGCAGATTGATATACAAAAAGGAAAATAATGTTATTGTTATCTATCACCCGAATGAAATCCCTGAAAAGCAAGATGAGGAAGCGGAATTACGTGATCGGATAAACAGAGAAAAGGAAATGCGTTTCCGGGAACAGCTGGAACGTAAGCAGAAAGAACAGGAATTCAGAGAACGACTGGAACAGGAACGCTTAATAAGAGAGAAAGAAGAGCAGGAACGAAAATTAAAAGAGAAAGAAGAACAAGACAAATTATTCCAGCAACAACTCGAAGAAGAAAAACGATTGAAAGAAAGACTCTTGCAGGTACAGTTGGAAAAAGAAAAACTGGAACTCGAGCGTTTCGAAAAGCAATTAGCGGAAAGGGAACAACAAATTAGAGAACAGGCAGAACGCGAGAAACAGGAAAAAATTAAAATTGCACTCGAGGAAAATGAAAGATTAGAAAAAGAAAAAGAATTTTTATTACAGCAGGAAGCCGAAAGAAAGGAAAAAGAAATACAATTACAGGAAAAACTGGAAAAGGAAAAAGAAGAACGCTTACTCTTAGAAAAACAAATAAAAGACCGTGAAGAAAAAATAAAACTGGAAATAACACAAGTCGCTCAGGAAGAAAAGAAAAGATTGGAAAAAGAGCAACAACAATTACTAAAGCTAGAACAAGAACGACAAGCAAAAGAACAACTTTTACTGGCAGAACTTGAAAAGGAAAAAAATGAACGGGAGCGATTAGAAAATGAATTAGCAAAAATAGAAAAGCAGAAAAAAGAACGTCTTGATAAAGAACAAGAGGAAAAAGAACAGTTTGCACTAGAAGAACAAAACAGAATACTTCAGGAGAAAGAAAAATTACTGGAAATTGAGAATGAACGCAAATTAAAAGAAAAATTGTTGCTGCAACAACTGGAAAATGAAAAGAGGGAAAGAGAAAGATTAGAGGCTGTATTTGAACAAAACGAGAAGTTAAGGAAAGAGCAGCAGGAAATAGAACGATTGGAAAAAGAAAAGTTAATACAAGCTGAAAAACAGCGGGAAGAAAAGGAAAAAGAAAAATTAATCTTATTAGAACAGGAAAGAAAAAGAAAAGAGGAATTACTATTATCTCAGCTTGAGCAGGAGAAACACGAACGCGAACGTCTTTTGAAAGTGTTAGAAAATAAAGCAATACAGCAAAAGATTCAGGATGAAATAGACAAACAATCAGAAATAAATAGAATTGCCGAGAAAGAGAAAGAAAATAAGCTAAATGAGCAATTCTTACAGTCACAGTTAGAAAATGAAAAACTAGAACGCGAACGACTCCAAACGGAATTAAATGCAACGATACAAAAAAAACAAGAACTAAATGAAACTGCACCAATAAATCTGCCGGAATCTAATGCCTCTGCGAAAACAATTTTAGTCAAGAACACTTACTCCAAAACCAGATTACTTAAATATATTTTGCCGGTATTAACCTTTATTTTATTGACATTAGGTTTGTTACGGTATAAAGACCAGTTTCCAATTTTATCAAAAAACAAAATTACAAACACAGTTTTAGCATCTGCAGACTCCGCTCCTGTTATGTTTTCAGCAAGTCAATTAAATACTGATTCTGTTCTGATTTTAAAGATAAAAAATGATTTAACGAATAAAATTCTTTTATCCTGGAATGAGATAAAACCAAATGAAATAAAAAGCATATCATTTCTTTCCGGCACTAAAACAGGAGATAATAAAAATTATATAGTGTCTGTAAACCTTGATGATAATGCCGGTACTAAAGCAAGTGTCGAGGCTGTCGTTGATTATATGAACGAAACACTAACAAACATAACACCTGAAAAAATCACTTACACCAATATTGCACCGGTAAATGCTTGGTTTAACTTCACTCCTGTTCCAAATTGTACTATTGAGGTCAATACCAATAATAATCCGATTCAGATAAAAACCTGTGAAACATGTGCGATTACGAAGATGGTTTCAGTTAAAGAATCCCCAACGAAAATTGAAAATGCCGGTAATATTTCCATTAAGTCGGATAACAAATACGAGGCTGTCGTTGAGTTTATTTATACTCCATTAAAAATAATTAACAGATGAAAAAATCTGCTTTTATAATTATACTGTTTTATTCCACATTTATCTTTGCACAAAAAGGCACCATTATTCCTGATGTCAAACAACAATCCAATACGCAAAATTCAGCAGATGTGGATGGATTGAAAACCTGGATTATGGAAGATTATCTGCTGGATTGTCTTGACAGTATCAGCAAATGTTACCTCATTAAAGAAAATGGGATTAATAAAACTGTGCTACTGGAAGATGTTTATGATTTTGTTTTTGAACCCGGTTTTAAGTACACCTTATTAGTGAAAGAAGAGTTAAAAGCGCCGCCGGTTAACGCATTTACAGGTATCTATAACTATACTGTATTAAAAATTATTTCAAGAAGACAGATATCTGCCGATAATTCTACCGAACCAATCACAAAAAATCAAAATAGTAGTGGAAACGCATCAACTATTCCTGTTACAGAAAATCCTAAAGTTTATGTTGGGGCAACGGACAATACACCTGATTTATTCGATGAAGTACAATCTTTAAAAAAGCAAGTAAAAGATTTAAAGCAGCAACTGGAAATTGTTAAGATGCAATTAGATCTTCAATTTCAGCTATTTCAAAAGAAACCTTAGTATTTATATAAAATTAACGAGCCGTTCCTTTCAGAACGACTCGTCACAAAT
>DAORIK010000082.1:4549-12213 GCA_035438465.1 Chitinophagales bacterium
TTCTTTCACTTGTTTATCTTTCGGATATTTAATAGTATATACCAGTTTTATTTTTCTTGATTCGTTCGGTTGTAATTTGAACTTCCAGATTAGTTTTCCATATTCTTCGGTTACTACTGCTCCGTTTGAATCTTCCAGCGTTACTTCTATCTGTGAATTTTTGGAAATCGGATATTGATCCAACACTTCAATTTCGATTGGTGTATTTTTATTATTTTTAATAGTTGTTTCAAATGCTTTCGTTTCTCTGATGTTTCCACCTAACAATTTCTTTGCGGTGTAATCATTCAATTTTACACGTTTTACATTTATTTTTTCATCTCTGCCTAAAGAAATCAGCAATGTATCAGCGCTAACATTCGGATTCAGGTATGATTTCCCGACATAATTATCATCAAAGAAAATATTGGCTTCACCTGCTAACAAATTGTATTTTGCCCAGTCTGTAACACGTGCCAGCAAATATGCTGTCATGTCTAATTTAGGAACTGTATGATACGAATAAATTGCAGGCAATTCAATTTCCTGAATACCTACAATATGTTCCTTGTTATCACTTTCCACATCCTGTAACGTTTCAATATTATATTCAACAGCCATTTCTCCTTCCTGAATAGTCACATTATTATCTTCTGATTTTAATCCGTCTTCAAACACATCTTTTTCATCATACGCACGTGCTATATCAATTTTAGCAGGTGCTGCTGCCATATTCATCATCTGGGTTTCAGCATAACCGGCACTCTTTTTCATTTTATACTGATAGTAATCCGGCTGAAAAAAATCAACATATATTGGATATAAAACCGGTCTGTCATGATTGGCAGAAGGATTAGCTGTTGACAACGTCAATTTCACATCTTTCCAGTCATAGCCTGTATTTTGTACCACTTTGGCTCGGCAATCTAACTGCAATGGTGAGTTTATATTTTTTGCTCTGATATCATAAATTGGTATCCAGTATGCATTTGTAACGATATACGAACACTTAAATGAAACCATGCCTGCCACTTTTGCATTCACTTTCAGAACAATTTCTTTAATGGTAGTGCTTTGGTTACCGTTTAATTCCGCTACCTGACTTTGCATTCTGACAACTTTATCTTTAGCTGCTTTCTGCTTCTTTACTAAATCAAAAATATATTTTCTTAATTCGATAGAGCGAACACGGTATAAATCTGCCAGTTCTTTTACTTGCGCCGAAGTAAATGTAGTTTTATCATTTGCCAGTTTTCTGTTTTCATCCAGCAGTTTTAATTCATCCTGATAGGAGACAATTTGCTGATTAAACCAGCTTACATCATCGTTCAACAATTCGATTGAATCATTTAGTTTTATTACTTGTGATGATTTAGTTTTATCTGTCAAATAATTCAGTTTAGAAGATACTGACAAGATTTTTATATTTCCTTTTGTTGCTACCTGCAAGGTATTTTCATCCATAAAAGTTGAAATAGCCGAAATAGTAATCTCGCTGTTGCCTTCCGGAACAGATACATTTGCTAAACGTGTTTCTTTAGCATAATTTCTAAATACTGTAACTTCTGTAATTTTAGAATCGGTTATGTTAATGGCGTTTACCATGAATACCATTAACAACATTTGAATTAAAAATAAGTGTTTCATATTATTTATTTTTTGTTGAATCAAATTTGAAACAAATAAATTTTTGTATAACAAGGATGAGAATTATTATGATACTTCTAAAAGATAAAATAAGTTATAAATAATTGATTATATAATAGTTATGAGATATATTATGACAATAGAAACGAATGTTAAAAATATAGTTAAAAAGTGTTATGCATAAATTTTTATCTTAGCAAGGAGATGCAAAACAAAAAAACCTTAGTGATAATCGGTGGTGGAGCAGCCGGATTTTTTGCAGCAATTACTGCAGCAGAAAAAAATCAGGACTTATCTATCATTATGCTCGAACAAGGTCTGGAAGTTTTAGGAAAAGTAAAAATTTCAGGTGGCGGCAGATGCAATGTTACACATGCATGCTATGATGTAAAAGAATTAATTAAGTTTTATCCTCGTGGCAGTAAAGAATTACTAAGTGCGTTTTACAGATTTAATTGTGAACATACTATTCAATGGTTTGAGAACAGAAATGTAAAATTAAAAACGGAAGAAGACGGAAGAATGTTTCCTGTTACGAATAATTCACAAACTATTATAAACTGTTTGCTTGAACAGGCTGCTTTGCTAAAGATTCAGATTATCAGACAGGCAAAGGTAATGCGCATTGAAACCGGTCAATCATTCAGTATTTACTATAACGACAAGAAGATACTTACAGACTTTTTATTAATTGCATCCGGCAGTAATAACACCATATGGGAATTATTGAAAAACTTAGGACATGAGATGATTGCTCCTGTTCCATCATTGTTTACATTTAATACAAAAAGTGAACTGATAAAAGGACTCGAAGGAATATCCATAAACGATGTACAATTAACGCTAAACGATTCAAAAATAAATACAGAAGGTGCTGTTTTAATTACTCATACCGGTTTAAGCGGACCTGCAATTTTAAAATTATCTGCATTTGCTGCTCGTATCTTATTTGATAAAAAATATCAGTTTGAAATAGAAATAAACTGGATTCATCAACATACGGATAATGCAATCCAGCAGATAAAAAAAGAAAAAGAATCACAATCCAAAAAACAACTCAATAACTTCTCTCCTTTTGACATACCCAATCGATTCTGGTTAAAAGTATTGGATGTAAATGGTATTTCACATCATAAATTGGTGGCTGATTTATCTAAAATGGATATTCAGCATATTGCACAGACTTTAACTGAAACTGTAATAAAAGTATATTCCAAGAATACGAATAAGGAAGAATTTGTTACCGCTGGTGGCGTATCCTTAAAAGAAGTTGATTTCAAAACAATGGAAAGCAAAGTTATTTCAAACTTATATTTTGCAGGCGAAGTATTGGATATTGATGCTGTAACAGGTGGGTTTAATTTTCAGGCTGCCTGGACTACAGGATTTATTGCAGGAAATAGTATTGGAGAGAAATAAGTGAACATTAAAATTATTTATTAAATTTGAAAAACAACCAAATTATGAGTAATGATACTTTAAACCAACCATTGCCACAAAGTGGAGTGCCCAATTTATATCCAATTGCAGTTAGATTTGGATTTATTGCAGGTTTCATAGGTGTTTTAACTTCATTGATTTTATACTTTTCCAACCAGGAATACACAAGTATTTTAAAATGGTTACCTGTTATTTTTATGCTAGTGATAATTATTGGCGGGCAACAACAAATAGTTAAAGCAAACAGTAATTATCAAATTTCATTTGGAACTCTTTTTAAGGCCGGTGTAATTATAACTTTAATAACTGCAATCTTTATGGTCGTCTATTTTATTATCTATGCTAATTTTATTGAACCGAATTTTGTGGATAAAATTTTAGATATAAGCAAACTTGAAATGGCGAAGAAAGGACTAAGTGAAGAACAAACTGAATCAGCCATAGAGATGTCAAAAAAATTCATGTCACCTGTATTTATGGCTATTATGAGTTTTATTTCAAATTCTGTGATGGGTACACTTGCGTCATTAATTGGTGCAGCTATCTTTAAAAATGAGAAATAACAATCTCGCAACACATACTATGATTCCAACTATATTTCCAGCCAACTTCTCCTCATATCAGTTAATTGACTCCGGTAATTTTGAAAAACTCGAAAGATTCGGAGACTATATAACCATTCGTCCGGAACCACAAGCAATATGGAGTAAGAATTTATCAGAGGAAGAATGGAAACAACAGGCACATGTAAAATTTGTAGCTGCTTCATCTTCCAGCGGAAAGTGGGAATTCTTAAAAAAAATGCCCGAGAATTGGGAAATCTCCTATAATCATGAGCAATTAAATCTAACATTCAATTTAGCACTGACAAAGTTCAAACACGTCGGTATTTTTCCTGAGCAAAGTGTAAACTGGGATTTTATTTTTGAAAAAGCAACTGCAATAAAACAAAAAGTTGAACAACCAAAAGTATTGAATCTGTTTGCGTACACGGGCGGTTCGAGTTTAGCAGCATGTGCTGGCGGAGCAGAAACCTATCATGTGGATTCGATAAAACAAGTGGTAAGCTGGGCAAACCGAAACATGGAATCTTCTCATTTAAAAGATATACGATGGGTGGTGGAAGATGCCGTGAAATTTGTAAAACGGGAAGTAAAGCGCGGCAAAATATATCAGGGAATTATTTTAGATCCGCCGGCATACGGACATGGTACGGATGGTGAAAAATGGAAACTGGAAGATCAGATAAATGAGATGATTTATGATGTGCTGACATTATTAGACAAAGAAAATCATTTCTTTATTTTAAATACTTATTCGTTAGGATTTTCTTCTCTCATAATTGAAAATCTGATGATGGATAACTTAAAGAAGCATAGTATCACTGATATACAACCTGAATTTGGTGAACTCTATATTCCATCTGCCACCAATCAGAAATTACCACTCGGAGTATATTGCAGATTTTAAAAAGGCTGCCAATCGGCAGCCTCCTTAGAAACATAAAAAACCCACGTTGATATATATAGTATAACGTGTGCGACATACTGAAATTGCATGGTATTTTCTTAAATAATGTTATAAGAATGTAATTACCTGTGTTACTCAGGAATGATAGGTGATTTTTTCAAAGAATTCTTTCTTTTTTCTGCGGGATATTTCTACTCTGGAATTATCTGACATTTTTGCAAAATAATTATTAGCATCATTTTCAATATTCTTAATCTTAGTGAGATTAATAACAAATGAACGATGTACGCGTAAAAAGTTTAGAGGTTCTAGCATATCTTCAAACACAGAAAGTGTTTTGGATGCTATTAATTTCTTATTATTTTCCAGATATAAAATGGTATAGTTACTTTCAGATTCCAGTTTTATAATATCTTTCACCTGTATAAAGATGGCGCCATCATTGGTGTTTATCATTATCTTATTTTCCTGCAAATTTTGTTTATTGAGTTTATCTACATAAGTAGTTAATTCTTCTACTTTCAGCAACTTTTCATAAACTTCCAGTCGTTTTTTTACTTTCTGCAATGCATCATTGAGATCCTCTAATTTTGCAGGTTTTACAATATAATCAGCGGCATTTTTTTTAATAGCATCAATAGCATACTTATCATAAGACGTAATGAAAATAGTTTCAAAAGTACCGAATTCATCATAATGTTCCAGCAAATCCATGCCTTTTCCATCCGGCAATTCTACATCTAACAACAATAACTGCGGATTAAGTTGCTCAATAGCTTCTTTAGCCTGACGTATAGTAGCACAAGTAGCTAATAAATTAGTCTTAATTTTTGCCTTCGGCAACAAATCCAGAAGCATGTCCCTGAAAATCGGATCATCTTCTACTATTACTGTTGAAATCATAATCCCTGAATGCGTGTTTTATAAAAATAATGATTATTTTTCTATTCACAAAACCAATATGAATACAATTAATAATATAGAAGATGCCCAAAATTTCATTTACAACTATGATTTATTTAAAAGTAAAGCAGAAAACCAGGAAATATTATTTAATGTATTGAAAAAGTGTGAACAACTGGCAAGTGAAAGCAACAATAAAGTTTTACTGTGTCAGACACGTATATTTTTAACAAATTACTATATACAGATAAATGATTTAGAAAATGCGCTACATATTGGACTTGAAAATAAAAAATATTCAGAAGTTGAAAACCTTGAAGAAGAAAATCTAAAAACGTATTCAGGGTTAATAGAAATATATCTGTCACTTGGTGACTACGCAAAATTAGAAGAATTAATTATTGATTATAAAGAAAAACTCATTAATAAGAATGATTATTCAAAATTATGCAGTCTTTATATAATTTCCGGAATTCAATTCAACAATTTAAAGGATTTTAAGAACAGTTTGGAATCTAATCAGAAAGCGATTGAATATGCAAAATTATCAAAGAACATAAATCTAATGATATATGCATACAATAACCTGGGTTACCAGTTTTTAGATAATGATATTCAGATTTCAAAGAATGCACTGGAAAATGCCTTAGATATAATCAAAAATCATCAAAAAGATATTTCATTATATTCAAAAGCAATTGTAGAATTAAATTCCAGCAGATTGTATCTTAAATTAAATAATTATCCGTTAAGTAATAAACTTATTAAATCATCAATTAAGAGATTAACAGAAATTAATAATAATAATGAATTAAATTCTGCGAAGCTGGTGCAAAGTGAACTATACATTGAAACCAATAAACCCAAATCAGCTTTATTACTTTTAAATGAAATTGAAAGAAATTGTATTGAACATAAAAACAAACCAATTTTATTAACCTGTTATCAACGATACATTCAATTGTACGAAAAGAAAAAGAAGTATAAAGAAACATTAGAATATTATAAAAAGTATTATGCGGTAAATGAAGAAATATATAATGAAGAATCCAACAAAAAAATCAGAAACTTACAAATTTTAAATGAAGTAAATACGATAAAGAAGCAACGAGACCATGCAGAAGCAATTGCCAATATAAAACATGATTTTCTGGCTAATATGAGTCATGAAATCAGAACTCCTATAAATAGCATTCTTGGCATTTGCTATTTATTGCAGCAAGATGTTTTAAACCCAAAACAAACAAATTATATACAGCGTTTACAACTGTCCGGAGAGAACCTGCTAAGTTTAATCAATGATATTTTAGATATCTCTAAAATTGAAGCAGACAAAATGGAATTAGTTCCCGTGAAATTTAATATTCAAACATTTTTACAAAATATTTACCAGCAATTTACATACAAAGCAGATGAGAAAAAATTAAATTTTACTTTAAAAACCTCAACAGAATTAAATTTTTTCGTTGAAGGTGATTCCAATCGCCTTTCCCAGGTATTATTAAACTTATTGTCAAACGCATTAAAATTTACAAAGGAGGGAACCATCGCATTGGAATCTACTATTTTAAAACAAATTGATGACAATACATTAATACAATTTACAATTACCGATACCGGCATTGGAATATCTAATGATAAAATAAATAAAATATTTCAACGATATGAACAAGCCGCTGCAGATATAAAAACTCAATTCGGTGGTACAGGTTTAGGTTTGTCTATTACAAAGAAAATAATTGAATTAATGAATGGAACAATTGAAGTCAATAGTGTTTTAAATGAAGGAACTACTTTTATTGTTAAAATCCCTTTCAATACCATAAATAATATAAAACCAGAAACTGAACAAAAAATCACCAAAACAAATTTCTTAACCAGCAAACGTATATTAATTGCCGATGACAATATTGAAAGCAGGTTAGTAATGAGAGATATCTTATTAACCTTTAATGATAAAATTAATATTGATGAAGTTTCGAATGGTGAAGAAGCTGTTCAAAAAGTAAATAGTCATACTTATGATTTAGTATTAATGGATTTAGATATGCCTGTTAAAAATGGAATTGAAGCTACAATTGAAATACTTAAAATACAAAAATACCGCCATTTAAAAATAATTGCACATACTGCAAGTTTATTAGCCATGAATAAAGATGAATTATTAAAAATGGGATTTGTTGATTTATTGCAGAAGCCATTTACACCTGTAGATTTATTTAACA